>JBOHYT010000349.1:0-12866 GCA_050738055.1 Rhodanobacteraceae bacterium | reverse complement strand
AATCGCGGCGTGGCGGTACGTGAAACCAGCGGACCTGGACCGCGAGATCGAGGAAACACCGGACCGTTTCACGCCGTGGCTGAAGATGGAATGGCAGCGCCTGCGCGGCGATTTCGCCGATCGCCTTGCGTTCGGCGGAAGCGTTGGACGTGCATCGCAGAAGCGGTGTTTTGCCACCGATTGACATGGATCGGCGCGGATCAGGGCGGATAAGGCAAGGAGCACAAGCCTTTGACACGGATTGACACGGATAAAGGCGGATAAGGCAAAGAGCAGAAGCTTTTTGACACGAATCAACGCGCATGAAGGGCGGACCAGCCAGACGAAATCCGGCATCCGCGGCAAGTCGCGTAGGCTCGAACGTAGGTTGGGCTGAGCGCTCTTTGCGAAGCCCAACTTGTCTGCGTCGAACCGTTGGGTTTCGCCCGGATAGAGCCCGGGCTCAACCCAACCTACCCCGAGCTGACGCGGATCAATGCGGAAAGAAACAGCGGGCAAAGAAACCGGCTCTGGATTTATCGGCTTTTATCCGCGTTTATCCGTGTCATATGCTCGTGATTTTTGCGGCGGTTCAGCTTGGCCCGCGCCTCAACGCCACGTTGACACGCCGCAGTCCACTATCCTCGGCAGGCCCACCGGCCAGCGACCGCTTGCCGGTCTTATCCGGCGCCAACGCGCCATCTGGAGGCAATGATGTCGATTCCCGTCCGTCAACAACTGAAGGTCGCCGGTTACATCCTCGGCCGCAAGCTGCGTGGCGTGAAGCGCTATCCGCTGACACTGATGCTGGAGCCGCTGTTCCAGTGCAACCTCGCCTGCCCCGGCTGCGGCAAGATCGACTATGACTCGCATATCCTGAAAGAACGGTTGTCGGTCGAGGAATGCATGCACGCGGTGGACGAATGCGGCGCCCCGATGGTGTCGCTGGCCGGCGGCGAGCCGCTGATCCACAAGGACGGCAAGGAGATCGTCGAGGGCTTCATCGCGCGCGGCACGTCCGTGTACCTGTGCACCAACGCGATCCTGCTCGAGAAAAAGCTCGACCTGTTCAAGCCATCCAGCCACCTGACCTTCTCGGTGCACCTCGACGGCATGCGCGAGCGTCACGACGAGAGCGTCGGCCGCGAGGGCGTCTTCGACACCGCAACCGCGGCGATCCGCGAAGCCAAGAGGCGCGGCTTCCGGGTCAACATCAACACCACCCTGTTCACCACCGCCAAGCCCGACGAGGTTGCCGAGTTCTTCGACTTCGCAACCAACGACCTCAAGGTCGACGGCATCACGTTCTCGCCGGGTTTCGCCTACGAGCACGCGCCGCGCCAGGATGTGTTCATGGGGCGCCGCCAGTCCAAGGAATTGATGCGCAGGATCTTCACCCGCAAAAAGCAGAAGCGCAGCAACTGGGCGTTGTCGCAATCGAGCCTGTTCCTCGATTTCGTGTGCGGCAACCAGGGCTACCAGTGCACTGCGTGGAGCATGCCGTGCCGCAACGTGTTCGGCTGGCAGAAACCCTGCTATCTGCTGGTGGACGAAGGCTACCTGCCGACCTTCAAGGATCTCATCGAGAAAACCGATTGGGACGATTACGGCGTCGGGCGCAATCCGAAATGCGCCAACTGCATGGCGCACTGCGGTTTCGAGGGCACCGCTGCCACCGATGCCATTGCGCATCCCCTGAAGGCGTTGTGGGTGAGTCTGCGCGGCCCGAAACTCACGGGCCCGTTCGCCGCCGATCCGCCGATCCTGTACGACACGCCCGAGCCCAACCAGCGTCAACCGCACAGCAACGTGCCCATCGCGCACTTCGGCGGAATCCAGCATTGACCGGCGACGGTCGCGTGAGAACGACATGCTCATTCTCGCGGCCGTCTCGTTGGCATTGTGGTTGGCAGCCTTGATCGTGCCGTGGCAGCCGTGGCGCTGTCGCGAACGGTTGGAACCAGATGACGTCCACAGCAGCGGCGACCGCGAAGCCGCAGGATTCACGGTGCTGATTCCCGCCCGCAACGAAGCCGCGGTCATCGGCGAAACGCTGTCGGCGCTGCGTGCATGTGCTCCGGACGCACCGGTGGTGGTCGTCGACGACCAGTCCACCGACGCAACCTGCGCTGTGGCATGCGAAAGCGGTCTCGAAACGCTGACGCTGGTACGCGGCACGCCGCCACCGGCCGGTTGGACCGGAAAGCTCTGGGCGCTCGAACAAGGGCTCGCACACGCCGCAAGCCCATGGGTGCTGCTGCTCGACGCCGATATCCGACTTGCTCCGGGGATGCTCGCGGCTTTGCAGCACAAGGCCGACGAAGGCTACGCGCTCGCATCGGTGTGTGTCGAACCTTGCTTGAGCGGCACCCCCGCGCGCTGGCTGCTGCCGGCGTTCGTGTACTTCTTCAAGCTCCTGTACCCGTTCCGGCTCGCCAACCGCGCGGGCAGCCGCGTCGCGGCGGCGGCAGGAGGCGTGGTCTGGGTCGACCGGCAAGCGCTTCTGGATGCCGGCGGATTCGGCGCATGGCGGGATGCGATCATCGACGATTGCACGCTGGCCGCGCATCTCAAGCGACGCGGACACCGGTGCTGGATCGGCCTGACGCATGGCGCGCGCAGCCTGCGCGGCTCGGGTTTTGGCGACATTGCACACATGGTGGCCCGCACGGCCTTCGTGCAGTTGCGTGAATCGCTGCCGCTGCTGATCCTGGCCACGGTGTTGCTGATACTGGCCTTCTGGATTCCGGTGCTCAGCGTCTGTACAGGCGGCGCGATGGCACACTGGTTGGGAGGCGCGGCATGGCTGGCGCTGATCGCCTGCTATCTTCCGACGCTGGCGTATTACCGGCGCAACCCGTTCGCGGCGGTGTTGCTGCCTCTGACAGCGACGTTTTTTCTGGCGGCGACTTGGTATTCTGCGTGGCGCGCGCTTGCCGGCACGCGCTCGGTGTGGAAGGATCGCCATTACCAGCGTGGGGCAGGATAGATGCAGCATCGCGTATCGCCAGCGGCCCCGCTTCGCATGTCGCAGACACGGGCCACCGAGGACGACGATGTCGATCTCCACCCCGTTTGCAGCTGGCTGTTGAAAATTGGTTTCGACTTGGCTATCCGGGCGATCTACCGGCGCGAATTCGTCTTTCCTGTCAATTTTCGGGTATTTCCGGGCACGATGATTGCCTGCAACCATCAACGTGACTCGGACGGTCCCATGCTCGGCATGGCTCTGGTGCACCGGCGCGGGCTGCGATTCCATGGATCGGTGCCGTTCTTTGCAACCCGCGAAGACCTGTTCCGTCCCGGCATCCTGGCGCGACTCACCGTACACTGGCCACGCCCGCTATCCGTTTTGCTGCGATACGTCTCATTGGCATGGTTTTTCCCCCTGGGGCGCACCGAGCCGATCCGCAGGGCCCGCGAATTCACGCTCGGTGATGCACTGCGGGCGTTGGCCAAAGCGGGGCTCGGCGATGCCGACGCCGGATCGCTCCTGAATGCGCGCGGGCGCCGGGAAACCGCGGTTGAACCGCGGCAACTGTCGGTCGACGCGCTGCTCAAACGTTCCGACGACGCGCTTGAGGCCCGGTGGGGCCTGCGCAGGCTCGGCCGGAAGGCTCGCGCGGCGATTGCACCCGACTTTCGCGCGACGGTCGAGCGCCAGCTCGCACACTTCGCGCGGCGGCTCGACCACGGCTGCTCGATATTCTTCGCGCCCGAAGGCACGATCTCGAGGAACGGGCACTTCGGGCGCGTCCGGGCGGGTTTCTACCGCGTCGCGTCGATGGCCAAATCCCCGCCCTGGATCCAGCCGATCGCACTGGCGTACGACAGGCTGGCGCCGGGGCGATCACGGGTGGTCATCCGGGTTGGTGAGGCATTCCACGCCGATACAGGCGCCTCGCGACGAACGTTCAATGTCAACCTGCGCCAGACCGTCCTCTCGCTTGCAACAGTCACGCCGAGCCACCTGCTGGCGCATTTTCTCCTGCACGGGCCATCGACGTTCATGGCGGACGACCTCGCGCGCTGGTTGGATGGCGCCCGCGCTGCACTTGTGCGCAACGGCGCCCCGCTCGACCCGCTGTTCGAACGCGTCGCCGCAGATCGCCTGGCAACGCGCCGCCTGCGCTGGCTGCGACACAAGCGGCTTTTGGCGCGCGAAGGGCGCGCTTTCCGCAACACCTGCCCAAGCGATGCGCCGCCCGGTTGGCGACATCCGGCGAACGTCGTGCGCTACCTCGACAATGCGCTCAACGACTCCGTGCCGGACATCGAACGGCTGGCGCCATGCTGAAGAAAATCTGGTCGAAGCTCAAACACGTGCTGAAACCGCAGGTGGTGTTGCCGGTGCTCCTGGCAGCCGCATTGCTGGTATTGGCGTTCAGCCTCGGCGACCTCGGCAAGGTAATGTCGCGATTGCAGAGCCTGCCGCTCAAGGTGCTTGGCATTGCACTCGGGTGCGCGTTGATCTATCTAAGTTGCAAGGCGCTGCAACTGAGAATGATGCTGAAGCGGATCGATCTGCGGATCCCGGCGCGGCCTTTCTGGCTTGCGTTTGCGGTAGGGGAAATGACGCTGACCTTGCCGCTCGGATTGTTTTCGCAGAATTGGGTGTTGTCGGCCTCCCGGCGTGTGCACGTCGGCCGCAGTTCCGCGGCCACCGTGATGATGCTGCTGGTCGAGATGGCGGTCGTGTTCCTGTTTCTGGCGGTCTTGGGTCTGCCCCACTGGGCTGCCGCCCGGTGGGCGGCGGTCGCGGTGCTGGCGCTGCTCGTGCTGTTCGTGGCATCCATATTGTTCTACGAAGACAAGGTCCGCGAGTTCGGCGCGCGGCCACACCACCAATGGGTGACGCAGGCGGCCAAGGGGGTCGTCGAGCTGCTGGACGGCCTGCGCAAACTGTGCACGCCCGCAACGATCGGGGTGAGCATGCTGCTGGCCGCCGTGTATCTCGGGGCATTGACGGTCGCCTTCTGGCAAGTTGGCCGCGGCATGCAAGTGCAGCACCTCGCCTACCTCGATGCCGCGACGATCTACATGTTTTCCCTTGCGGTGATCCTGATCGGCGCGGGCCTGATCAGCCAGATCGGCACGATCGACATCCTTGGCATGGTCATCGCGCAGGCGTACGGCATCGGCTATACCGACGGCCTCGCAATGATGCTCGGGTTCCGGATCGTGTGGACCGCTTGCATCTGGGTCCTGTGTTCGCCGATCGTCGCCTCGATGTGGCGTGAAATGCCCACCGCGGCCGGTGGTTCAGGCGATCGCGGCAAGAAAGTTGCCGACTGACGCGGTGGTGTCCATGCGGGGAATGCCGCTCGCGGCGCGCGCGCGTTCGAGATCGCGCGGGATATCCAGGTGCTTCTGGTCGACCGACCACACATGCCCGCGCTCGCGATGGAAACGCGCGAGGTACTCCTGCTCGCTCTGCCCGGGCGTCGCCACGAACAACGCCTTGCGGCCCAATCCCGCAAGTTCCATCAACGTGGTGTAGCCCGAGCGCGTCATTACAAGCCTGGCGCGGTTGAGCATTTCCGCCTGACGCTCGCGATCGAGATATCCATACACCGTCGCGCCGGCCACTTCACGGCATTGGCCATCGTCCTCCGGTCGACCGAGCGTCACGACGACTTTGCCCGACACCTTCGGCAGTGCCTCGAGCACCAGGTCTTTCAGCAGGCCGCGCTGCGGTTCGATGCCGGACACCGAGAAGAACACGTCGATGTCCTGCTCCACCTCCATGCGCGGCACGCTCGACAACGGCCCGAGGTACACCAGCCGGCCGTCGCCCCAATCGAAATCCGGATCGTGACCAAGCCAGCCGGACAGGCCGCCGTTTTCGGCGGCATCCGGTATCAGGATCTTGGTGTAGCCCTTCAGCAGGTCACGCTGGCCCCATTCGGTGAAACGCTCGGTGATCCGGCTCAGGAACGGCACCACTTGGTGGATCGAGTGGAAGATGCAGTAACTTGGCACCGCGCCCGACCAGACGCCGAAGCGGCTGTCCGACACCACACAGTCGAAGTGCCGTTTGGCAACCAGTTTTTCGACGGCACGATGCTCGCGCCGGTAGCCAGCGAGCACCCACGGCATCGCCGCGGTCATGCGCAGGTAGAAGATCGCCGGATAGCGGCTGAACGGCGCAGGCGTATCGCGGAACGGAAAATACTCGCACGCGTCACCCAGCTCCGCTTGCAGCAGACGCATTCCGGACCCCGGCTGCATCATGATCGTCACCTCGTCCCCCCGGTCGAGCAACGCCCGGATCAAGCCGAGGCTGCGCGTCGCATGACCGAGGCCCCAGTGATAGACGCCGTACAGGATTTTGCGTGGCATTCATGGTCCTTTGCGTGTCAATGTGCCGCGACGACGCCCGGGATGCTCACACGATACGCGTCTAGGAAACGCGAAGGCACGGATCGTGCGAAAATCGCGCCCTTCGGCCCCGTAGCTCAGTTGGGCGAGCCGCGAGCGCCAACGCGATGCCGGGGGCATCGCGTGCGAGCGGCGAGGAGGAGGCAGGGATGCCGACTGGACAGTCGCGCCATGGATGGCTCGTGCGAAAATCCGCAATCTGGCCCCGTAGCTCAGTTGGATAGAGCGTCCCCCTCCTAAGGGGAAGGTCGCCCGTTCGAATCGGGCCGGGGTCGCCATCCCTGCATGTGCGGCGCGCGCCGCTCGCGCTTCCGAACCCGAAGCCCGGTTGCGCGGTCGAGGCGAAGTGCCGCCGGCTGATACAATATTGAGTTCACTTGATGACCGCATTGCGGTGCGACCGCAGGAGTAATCATGTCCCACGCCATCCTTTCCGCGCTCGGCTTCAGCGATGCGAATCCCGGCACGTTCCTCGGCCACGGCGAATGGTCGAAGACCACCGACGCTGGCGTGCTGGAAACCGTGAATCCGGCGACCAACGAACCGCTCGCCAAGGTGTACGCGACCAGCGACGCCGACTACGAAAAGGTCATCGCCAATGCGCACAAGGCGTTCGCAGCGTGGCGTGCAACGCCCGCGCCGCGGCGCGGAGAAGCGATCCGCCTGTGCGCGCAGGCGTTGCGCGAGCACAAGGATGCACTGGGCTCGCTGGTCGCGCTGGAGATGGGCAAGATCAAGCCGGAGGGCGACGGCGAAGTCCAGGAAATGATCGACATCGCCGATTTCGCGGTGGGCCAGTCGCGCATGCTGTACGGTCTTTCGATGCACTCGGAGCGTCCCGGCCACCGCATGTACGAGCAGTGGCACCCGCTCGGGCTGGTCGGCATCATCAGCGCGTTCAACTTCCCGGTCGCGGTGTGGAGCTGGAACGCATTCATCGCTGCCGCCTGCGGCAACGTGTGCATCTGGAAGCCCTCGCCGAAGACGCCGCTATCCGCGATCGCCAGCA
The DNA here is from genome assembly GCA_050738055.1 of Rhodanobacteraceae bacterium. GTDB lineage: Bacteria > Pseudomonadota > Gammaproteobacteria > Xanthomonadales > Rhodanobacteraceae > 66-474. The sequence goes on along the minus strand of JBOHYT010000349.1, from coordinate 5,497 downwards.
TCCGCATCTGCAATGACGCGTTGAAGGCCGGCGGATTCCCCGAGATCTTCTACCTGATCAACGACGCCGGCAGCGAACTCGCGCAGAAGTTCGTCGACGACTCGCGGATCGCGCTGATCAGCTTCACCGGTTCCACCAAGGTCGGGCGCCAGGTCGGCGAGCGCGTCGCGGCGCGGCTCGGCCGCTCGATCCTGGAGATGGGCGGCAACAACGCGATCATCCTCGATCGCTCGGCCGACCTGAAGCTCGCGATCCCGGCGATCGTGTTCGGCGCGGTCGGCACCGCCGGTCAGCGCTGCACCAGCACCCGGCGGCTGTTCGTGCACGAATCGATCATCGACGACGTGCTGGACAAGCTGCGCCACGCCTACCAGCAGGTCGAGAAGAAGATCGGCGATCCGACGCAGTCCGAGACGCTGATGGGGCCGCTCAATAGCGAAGCCGCCGTCAAGCAGTTCGCCGCAGCAGTAAAGACGGCCAAGGCCGGTGGCGCGCGGATCGTCAGCGGCGGTTCGGTGCTGGAACGCAAGGGCAACTTCGTTGAACCGACGGTCATCACCGGCGTCAAGAACGACGACGAGATCGTGCAGACCGAAACCTTCGCGCCGATCCTGTACGTGATGCCGTTCAAGACACTGGACGACGCGATCGCGATGCAGAACGATGTGCCACAGGGATTGTCGAGCGCGATCTTCACCCAGAACCTGAAGGCGGCCGAGCAATACCTGTCTTCCAACGGCTCGGATTGCGGCATCGCCAACGTCAACATCGGCACCTCCGGCGCCGAGATCGGCGGCGCATTCGGCGGCGAGAAGGAAACCGGCGGCGGCCGCGAATCCGGATCGGACGCCTGGAAGGCGTACATGCGCCGGCAAACCAACACCATCAACTGGTCGGATGCGCTGCCGTTGGCGCAGGGCATCAAGTTTGATATCTGAGCGGGAATCGGGAATCGGGAATCGGGACCGGCGACCGGGGACCGGGGACCGGAAAGAGCGTAACAACTCATGTCGTCATTCCGGGGCCATCGCGGCTTCATCGCGATGGAACCCGGAACCCATTTTGATCTTCGTCAACAATCAAAATGGATTCCGGATTGCGGCTGCGCCGCGTCTGGAATGACGTCGACAGAGGCGACGAGCAATGAACACACCCTTCGACTTCACCGGCTACCGCATCGCCATCGCGGGCGGCAGCAAGGGCATCGGCCGTGCGATTGCACTGGGTTTCCTCGCGGCCGGCGCGCGGGTTTCCGTATGCGCGCGCGGTCAGGAAGGTCTCGATGCGCTCGCCGCGGATGCCGGCGCGCACGCCAACGGGTTGCACACGCGCACCTGCGATCTCGCCGACGTGGACCAGATCGAGCGCTGGATCGCCGGCACCGCGAGCGACCTCGACGGTCTCGACGTGCTGGTCAACAACGCCACCGGCTACGGTTTTCAAGAGGACGACGACTCGTGGCGCGCCGACTTCAACGTCGACCTGATGGCCGCGGTACGCGCCTCGCGATTCGCCGTGCCGCACCTGAAACGCTCGGCGCAGGCGTCGATCCTCCACACCAGTTCGATCGGATCCTTGCGACCGCGCACGATGGGCCCGCCCTATGCCGCGATGAAGGCGGCGCTGAACCATTACGCGGGCACGCAGGCACTGGCGCTTGCCGCGGATCGCATCCGCGTCAACGCCATCGCCCCCGGCTCGATCGAATTCGCGGGCGGAGTGTGGGATCGCGTCAAACACGAAAAACCGGAGCAATACACGCAAGTCTTGTCGACGATCCCGTTCGGCCGCTTCGGCACCCCGGAAGAAGTCGCCAACCTTGCGTTATTCCTCGCCTCTCCGTTCGCCGGCTGGATCACGGGTCAGATCATGGTGGTCGACGGCGGCCAATCGCTGCGCTTCTGACCGCCGCACACGCGGTCAGGCGCTGTGAGAACATGGGCGCGCCAACTTGTGGGAGCCATTCGCATGAACATGGTGTACCCGCGTACCAGTTCGCTGGCGGTCGTCAGTCTCGTCTTCGGGATCCTCGCGTACGTATTCCTGCCCGGTATCGGTGCGCTGGTGGCGGTGGTCTGCGGCCACTCGGCACGTTCGGAAATCCACCACGTGCCGCCCGGCAGCATCGACGGCGACGGCATGGCACTCGCCGGGTTGATCCTCGGCTGGATCCAGCTCGCATCCATCATCCTTGCCATCGGCGTCATCGCCCTGCTCGTCTTGGGTGCGATCGCGTTCAGCGGGTTCCACTGACCGGTGTACGCGAGTCTCCGTCCGCTGTTGTTTTCGCTGGAAGCCGAGACCGCGCACGGCGTGACGTTGTATGCGCTGGGCGTCGCGCAGCGCAGCAACCTGATGCGGCTGGTCGCGCATCCACCGCCGGCCGAGCTGCTGGTGCGCGCGTTCGGGATCGGTTTTTCGAATCCGGTCGGACTCGCCGCCGGCCTCGACAAGAACGGCGAACACCTCGACGCGCTCGGCGCGCTCGGCTTCGGATTCATCGAGATCGGCACCGTCACGCCGCGCCCGCAGCCGGGCAATCCGAAGCCGCGGCTGTTCCGGCTGCCGCAAAGGGAAGCACTGATCAACCGGATGGGCTTCAACAACGGCGGCGTCGATGCGCTGGTCCGCAATGTCGAGCGGGCAAACTGGCGCGGCGTACTCGGCATCAACATCGGCCGGAACAAGGACACCCCGAACGAACGCGCCGACGATGATTACCTCGCTTGCCTGGAGCGCGTCTATCCGTTGGCCAGCTACGTCACCGTCAATGTCTCCTCGCCGAACACCCCGGGCCTCCGCGACCTGCAACAGGCCGATTCGCTGAAACGGCTGACCGGCGTCCTGCTCGATGCACGCGAGAAGCTCTCAGCGCAACACGGCGCGCGCAAGCCGATCCTGCTGAAGATCGCACCCGACCTCGACGACGCAGGCATGGATGCGATCGCCGTCGCGCTGGCAGCATCCGGCATCGACGGGCTGATCTGCACCAACACCACGATCGACCGCGCGGGCGTCGCCGGCGAACTGCACGCGGGTGAGCAAGGCGGCCTGTCCGGCAAGCCGCTGTTCGAGACCTCGACCGCGGTACTGCGCGGCATGGCGCAGCGGCTTGGCGACAAGGTTCCGCTGGTCGGCGTCGGCGGAATCCTGAGCGGCAGCGATGCCGCCGACAAGATCACGGCCGGTGCAACCTTGGTGCAGGTGTATACGGGCCTGATTTACCGGGGTCCCTGGTTATTGACCGAGTGCGTGGAAGAAATCCGCCGACAACAGGGCGACGCTGCAACCGTATGAGCGCGCACGACCGCCCCCATCCCCACCCCGACCCTCCCCTTGAAGGGGAGCGAGCAACCGCGCTGCGCCTCCAGGACAACCCTCCCCCTCAGGGGGAGGGGATGGGTGGGGGTGGGGTCAGTCGTGACGGCTTCACGCTGACCGAAAACGCTTCCCTGCTCCACTGCAACACGCTGCGCGTGGATGCACGCGCAGCATGGCTGGCCGAGGTCCACGACGCCGCAGCGATACCGGGACTGCTGGCCGACCCCGCGGTGCGCGACCAGCCGCGCCTGCTGCTGGGGGAAGGTTCGAACGTGCTGTTTGCGGGCGATTTTCCGGGCGTCATCGTGACGATGAAGACACGCGGCGTCGAAATGCTCCCCGGAGATGGCGACGCCAGCCGTATCCGCGTCGCGGCCGGCGAACACTGGGATGCCTTCGTGCACTGGACGCTCGCCCATGGTCATGCCGGCCTCGAAAACCTGATCCTGATTCCCGGCAGCGTGGGGGCCGCACCGATGCAGAACATCGGCGCCTACGGCGTCGAGGTGGGCGCATTCATCGAGTCGGTCGAAGCGTACGATCTTGCGGAAAAGCGTTTCCGCCGTTGCGCCAACGCAGATTGCAAATTCGGCTACCGCGATTCGATTTTCAAGCGCCATCCGGACCGCTGGTTGATCACCGAGATAACGCTGCGACTGCCGCGCGACCGCACGCCGCAAATCGAATACGCCGGCCTTTCCGCGGAACTCGAACGGATGGGGATCGCGAAGCCTGCGCCCATCCACGTTGCCGAGGCCGTGGTGAACCTGCGTACCCTCAAGTTGCCCGACCCGGCCGTGATCGGCAACGCCGGCAGCTTCTTCAAGAACCCGATCGTTGCGACCGAGCAGGCCGAAACACTGCGCCGCCAGCACCCGCAACTGCCCGGCTGGCGGGTTGCCGACGGCACCACGAAACTCTCGGCGGCATGGCTGATCGAGGCTTGTGGTTTCAAGGGCTTGCGCGAAGGTGATGCCGGCATTTCGAACCGGCACGCGCTGGTGCTGGTAAACCATGGGCAGGCCACCGGCAAGCAACTCTGGTCGCTCGCGCAGCACGTGCGCGAGGGAGTGCGGGAAAGGTTCGGCGTTGAATTGGAGCCCGAACCCCGGATCATCGGGTTACCCTGAAAGAGAGCTCGACACGTGACAGTGCGCTACAACCGCACTTCCGCCGTGATCACGTCGTAGGGAGCGCGCACGCCGTGTTCGTCGCGTGCCAGCAGCCCGGCGCGAACGAGCGCGGTCACATCGGCGTGCACGTTCTTGTAATCGCGGTCGAGCGCGATCGACAGCGCGCGCACGTCCTTGGCCGGATGCGCATGCACTGCTCGCAACAGGTCGAAGCGGCGAGGCGTGAGGACAGACACGAGGCCAGCCAGATCCTCGAAACTCAAATGCGTTTCGGGCGTCCGCCCGTCTTTACCCGCGCGATGCCACGCGTCGATAAACCGTGCCCCGACATCGGCCAACGATTCGCCATGGTGCAGGGTCGCCGCTTTGCGTGCGCCGCTTCCGATCGTTTTCCCGGTCATGTTTCACCTCGTTCGCTGGCGATGTCGGCAAGAAAGTCGGCAATCAGTTTTTCGACCGTCATGAAGCGATACCGCGTCTGCGCATCCCGCAAGCGTCGATGATCACCCTTCCCCGCCTCATTGTCATATCCAATCACGCGTTCACCCGGAAACCCATGGAACAATCGATACTTCAGGCCATGATGGCTGCCTGGCACGGATCGGTTCAGGCGCCAGATGAACATCTCGACGATGGCGCCATCAGATTCGCGCTGAAGTTCAACAAACCACATCGTCATTCCGGGGCCGGCCGCGTTTTTTGCGGCCGGAACCCGACTGCGTTTGCAGGATTGCAAACGCGAACGCCGAAGGCGGCCCGAAGGGCGAGCGCCATGGATGGCGCGAGTCAATCCATCTTGAGGATTGCGAAGATCAAAATGGATAGACTCGCCGCGTCGTGCGGCTCGCCCTTCGGGCCATCGGCTACGCCGATGTTCGCTCCGGCATCCTGCCTACGCAGTCGGGTTCCGTTTCCGATGAAGCCGGAAACGGCCCCGGAATGACGACATTTTGGGTGCTGGTCCGGGTTCAAGGCTGTTGAAGATTGGCGCTAAACAGGTGGCGCCAAGGGTGGGGTGTCGCTCGTACTTGCTGAGCATCGGG
>JBOHYT010000348.1:0-19010 GCA_050738055.1 Rhodanobacteraceae bacterium | reverse complement strand
AACCCCGCGACCGGCAAGCCGGAACTCGTGCACACGCTCAACGGTTCGGGAGTTGCCGTCGGACGCTGCCTGATCGCGGTGATGGAGAACAACCAGAACGCGGACGGCTCGATCACGGTGCCGGGGGGGTTGCGCCCGTACATGGGTGGCGCCGAGCGGATTGCTTAGCGCGAGTTTCGGCGTTGCGTAGCCAACATTCCCCTCGCCGGTAGGAGGGCCGGAAGGCCCGACCCAGCCTGTGGTCTGATCGCGCGTTGGTCGCGGCTTCCGCCGCTCCTACCGCCGCTCCTACCATGCTGCTGGGCCGGCCGTTGTTTTGCCCCCATTCACGGGATTACACTTGACGTCCCGATTGCCGAGCGCCGCCCGTGACCAAGGTCGAAAAGTCCGCTGCGCGGAAGCGCAGGCGTGTGTCCCGCCCGCGGGGGGGGGGGTGAACACTGAGTCCGGAAGCGGACGCTCTGCACCGCCGAAAGCTGCCGCATCGCGCAAAGCTGCGGGCGCAGGCAAGCAACAAGGCAAGCAGGCCGGCGCCGGCAAGGCCACGAAGACGACGAAGACCACGAAAACGCGCAAGCCGGCACGCGGCGAGGGTTCCCGCTCGTCCTCGCGCGCCGAAAAGTCCGCACCCCCGCCCGCCGCAAAACCCGCGCAGCGCAAGCCCTCATCGCCGCCGCGAAACGCCGCGGCCCCGCCGTCCCGCACCGCGCTGTCCCCGCTGATCGTCGGCATCGGCGCTTCCGCCGGCGGACTGGATGCGTTCAAGCACTTCTTCGCGCACATGCCGCCCGACAGCGACATGGCCTTCGTGCTGGTGCAGCACCTGTCGCCGGAACATCACAGCATGCTGGCGGAACTGCTGGGCCGCGGCACCAGGATGGGCGTGCGCGAAGCCGAGGATGGCGAAGCGGTGCAGGCGGGCCACGTGTACGTGATCCCGCCGGACGCCACGCTGACGATCGCCGACGGCGCGTTGCAGGTGAGCAAACCCGCGCCGCCGCGCCAGCATCGCTGGCCGATCGATACGTTCTTCACCTCGCTCGCACGCGACCAGGGCGAAGCCGCGGCCTGCGTGGTGCTGTCGGGCACCGGCAGCGACGGCACCCGCGGTCTGCGCGCCGTCAAGGAAAGCGGCGGCCTGACATTGGCGCAGGCCGGTTACGACCACGTGGCGATGAGCGGCATGCCGGCCAACGCCGCGGCCACCGGGCTGGTGGACGAAGTGTTGCCGGTCGAGGACATGCCGGAGCGCCTGCTCGCGCATCACCGGCTGTTGCGGGCCGCGCAGGCCAGCATGGATGGCGATGGCCTGCGCAGCGACGTGGGCGCGCAATTGCAGCCGATCTGCGCGGTATTGCGCGTGGAAACCGGCCACGACTTCAGCCAGTCCAAGGAGAAAACCCTGCTCCGCCGCATCCAGCGGCGCATGCAGGTGCGGCAGACGCAAACGCCGGCCGAGTATCTGGCGCTGCTGCGCCGCGATACCGGCGAATGCGGCGCGCTGTTCGGCGAATTGCTGATCGGCGTCACCGAATTCTTCCGCGATCCCGCCGCGTTCCAGGCGCTGCGCGGAAAGGTATTGCCGGCGTTGCTGGGCGGCAAGGGCCGCAACGACACGCTGCGCGTGTGGGTGGTCGGCTGCGCCACGGGCGAGGAAGCCTATTCGGTGGCGATCGCGCTGTGCGAATGCATGGGAAAATCCGCGCGCACGCCCAAGGTGCAACTGTTCGCCACCGATATCGACGAACGCGCGATCGCTTTTGCTCGCTCCGGGCGTTACCGCGCGCCGCTGGCGGGGGTGTCGGCGGAGCGTTGCGCGCGCTGGTTCACCCGCGAGGACGACGATTTCGTCGTCAACAGGTCCATCCGCGAGATGTGCGTGTTCTCGCCGCACAGCGCGATCAAGGATCCGCCGTTTTCGCGGCTGGACCTCATCACCTGCCGCAATCTGATGATCTATTTCAAGCCGACGCTGCAGGAACGGCTGACCCGGCTGTTCCACTACGCCCTGCGCGCCGGCGGATACCTGATGCTCGGTCCTTCGGAAGGCATGTCCAGAGGTGCGCGGCTGTTCACCGCGGTGGACAAGAAGCACCGGCTGTTCGCGCGCCGCGACGATGTCGTCGCCGATGCGCCGACCGTGCTGGCGGCACCGAACGACCGGCGGGTGGCGCATCCGACGGCGCCGCTGTTCGCCCAAGGCGAAAATGCCGTGGACCGCGCCGCGCGCCGCGCGCTGGAAAAATATTCGCCGGCCTTCGTGGTGATCGACGAAAACCACGACATCCGGCGCTTCGCCGGCGACACCGGGCGGTATCTGGGGCCATCCTCCGGCGCGGCCAGCCTGAACCTGTTCGCGCTGCTGCACCGCGGCCTGCGTGGCGTCACGCGCAGCGTGGTCAAGCGCGCCTTTGTCGACGGCGCGGCCGGGTCGGAAACCGCCACGATGCCGGACCGCCGCCGGTCGCTGCGGGTAATTGCCGAACTGCTGAAGGATGGCGACCTCGGCGGCAAACGGTGCGTGGTGGCATTCGTGGAATTGCCGCACGTGTCGGTGCCCGCGCAGGGCCACGACGACGGTGCGGGCGCGCGGGCACTGGAACAGGAGCTGGAATCGACGCGGGCGCAGTTGCAGGCCGTGCAGGAACAGCACGAAACCCTCGACGAGGAGATGAAGTCTGCCAACGAGGAATACCAGTCGGTCAACGAGGAACTGCAATCCAGCAACGAGGAACTGGAAACCTCGAAGGAGGAACTGCAGTCCGTCAACGAAGAGCTGCAGACCGTCAACGCCGAACTGCAGGCCAAGAATACCACGCTGACCGCGCTCGCCAGCGACCTGCAAAACCTGATGGAAAGCACCCAGGTCGCGACCCTGTTCCTGGACGCCGAGCTGCGCATCCGCAGCTACACGCCGGCCACCGCCGAGCTGTTCCACCTGCGCAAGGGCGACAGCGGCCGGCCGATCACCGAGATTTCCGCGCGCGTCCGGTACCCCGAATTGCGCGAGGACGTGGCGCAGGTGCTGCGTTCGCTGGGCGTGATCGAACGCACCCTGCGCGAAGACACCGCCGGCACCTCGTATCTGTTGCGCATGCGTCCGTACCGTACCGTGGACGACGTGATCGACGGCGTGGTGCTGACCTTCGTCGACATCAGCGAGCGCGAGGCGGCGCAGGTTCGCAAAGACCGTACGCTGGCGGGGATCGTCGAATCCTCGCAGGACGCGATCATCGGCTACGGTGCGGATGGCGTGATCGGCACCTGGAACGTCGCCGCTGAACGCCTGTTCGGCTACCGCTCGGACCAAGCGGTCGGGAAACCACTGACGTCGCTGGTGCCGATCGACGTGGCCCTCCCCGAAGCCAGCCATAAGACGAAAGCCCCGCCCCCGGGCCAAGCCGGGACCACCGCTGCGCCCGCGCAGTCTGTCCAGGAGGTCGCTGGGCAAAGGCGGGATGGCAGGCGGATCGACGTATCGGTGACCAATTCGCCGATCCGCGATGCGAACGGGAACCTGCTCGGCGGAGCGCTGATCGCGCACGACAATGCCGAGCGGGTGCAGGCGCAGCGGCACCGGGAACTGCTGCTCGGCGAACTCAACCATCGCGTGAAGAACACGCTGGCCGGCGTGCAGGCGATCGCGCAACAGACGCTGACGCACGCGTCCAGCCTCGAGGATTTCGGCGAAACCTTCATGGCGCGCCTGCTGGCGTTGTCCGCCACCCACAATCTGCTGGCGCGCGAAATCTGGGGCGGCGCGCAGCTCCGTGAGTTGATCCTGGCCGAGCTGGCGCCGTTCCAGGGCAACGGCGGATCGCGGGTCGAGATCAGCGGTGACGCGGTGCGGCTGGCGCCCAAGCAGGCCGTGGCATTGAGCATGGCCGTTCACGAACTGGCCACCAACGCGGTCAAATACGGCGCGCTGTCGACGCCGGATGGCCGCGTGGCGGTGGGCTGGGAAACCCGCGATCACGGCGACACGGCGTGGCTGCACCTGAACTGGACCGAGCGCAACGGGCCGCCGGTGACCGAACCGACGCGGCGCGGGTTTGGCTCGCGCCTGATCATCGACGGTCTGGCGCTGGAACTCGATGGCGAGGTGCAACTGCAATTCGAGCGCGCCGGCGTGATCTGCCGGGCTGCGCTGCCGCTGCATCCCGCGGAAATGTGAACGGTTCCGCAGTCGGCGGCTTCTGGAATGCCTGCACTTGGATTAGACTCGGTTTCAGGAATCGCGATGCGTTGGCAGAAAAGCGAGCGATTCCATGGCGTTCGGAATGCCGAACGTGAACCAGAAAGCTTTCCCGGAATTGCGTTGCAGACCCATGGAACCGGGCAATCCGGTGGCGTTCCAAGCGAGGCGAACAGGATGTCGCAGCAACATGTGGAGCAAACCGCGGCACGGGTCCTGCTGGTCGAGGACGAGATGCTGCCATCGATGGTGATGGAAGACGCGTTGACCGAACTGGGTTGCTGCGTGCGCAAGGCCGCGCGACTGCCCAAGGCGTTGCAACTGGCCATTTCGGAAAAGTTCACCTTCGCGGTACTGGATGTGAACCTGGACGGCGAACGGGTGTTCCCGGTCGCCGCGGCCCTGCGCGAACGCAAGGTGCCATTCCTGTTTTCCTCAGGCTATGGCGATTCGTCCATTCCGCCCGAATACCGCGATTGCAAGGTGCTGCAAAAGCCCTATGGCATGGAAAGCTTCCGGCAAGCGGTACAGGTTTTGCTGGGCCGGTAGGTGCGCGATGATGCGGCGCGGGCGTTCATGCGGAACGCGAGAGCCGTAGGGCGGAATCCGCGAAGCGGTTTCCGCCGGATTCGCCCTTGGCGGAAGCGGCTGCGCCGATTCCGCCCTACCAAACTTGGTCTTCCGGTGAACAGATTGGCCGTCATCCCGGCGAAGGCCGGGATCCATGGTCGCTTTGATGCAGCAAGAGCAAAATGGATCCCGGCCCGCCGGGATGACGACATTTAGGGGCAATCAGGTGCCCGTGCTCTGAGCAAAATTGCGGAGGGATGGCAGAGTGGTCGAATGCACCGGACTTGAAATCCGGCAGGGGCGCAAGCCCTTCGTGGGTTCGAATCCCACTCCCTCCGCCACCCCCGTGATCGTTCTACACTCCTTGGCATCGCCAGACGAGGTGTGCCGTGGACGACCCGCGCAAACCGAAGGTCAAGCCGTACAAAGGCCCCGCCGGCGGCTGGGGTTCGCTGAAATCGGTCGGTGGCATCCTCGCGAAGCAAAAGGCGCCGCTCACCACCGCGCGCGAGCTGCTGCGCCAGAACAAGGCCGACGGTTTCATGTGCGTGTCGTGCGCGTGGGCCAAACCCGCGAACGCACATCCCTTCGAGTTTTGCGAGAACGGCGCCAAGGCCACCGCGTGGGAATTGACCAGCGAGCGCACCGGGCCGGAGTTCTTTGCCGAGCACACGCTCACCGAATTGCGCGACTGGAGCGATCACGACCTCGAACAACACGGTCGGCTGACGCACCCGCTGCGCTACAACCGCGTGTCCGACAAGTACGTCTCTTGCGAATGGGTCGAAGCGTTCGTGGCGATCGGCGCGGAACTGAAGCAGCTCGATCCGAAGTCGACGGTGTTCTACGCATCCGGGCGCGCGTCGCTGGAAACCAGCTACATGTACGCGTTGTTCGCGCGCCTGTACGGGCACAACAACCTGCCCGACAGTTCCAACATGTGCCACGAGACCACCGGCACCGCGCTGAAAAAAAGCGTGGGCTCGCCGGTCGGCACGGTGACGCTGGAGGATTTCGACCAGACCGACTGCGTGTTTTTCTTCGGCCAGAACGTCGGCTCCAACAGCCCCCGGATGCTGCATTCGCTGCAGCACATTTCCCGGCGCGGCGTGCCGATCATCACCTTCAACCCGTTGCGCGAGCGCGGGCTGGAAAGTTTCAAGAACCCGCAGAATCCGGTGCAGATGCTGGGCGGCAAGGCCACCCCGATCAGCTCGCAGTACCACCAAGTGAAGGCCGGCGGCGACATTGCCGCGATCATGGGGATCTGCAAGGCGCTCTTTGCGCTGGACGACGCGGCGGTCGCGAACGGTCAGCCGCGCGTTCTGGATCAGGCATTTATCGAACAACATACCTGTGGTTTCGAGGAATTTGCGACGAATGTGCAATCGCACGGGTGGGACGCGATCGAGGCTGCGTCCGGATTGAAGCGTGCCGAGTTGGAACAAACCGCGCGCGTGTACTCACAGTCGAACGCCGCGATCGGCATCTACGGCATGGGTGTCACCCAGCACCATTTCGGCGAGCACAACCTGTACATGATCGCCAATTTGCTGCTGCTGCGCGGCAATGTCGGCAAACCCGGCGCCGGCCTGTGCCCGGTGCGCGGGCATTCCAACGTGCAGGGCCAGCGCACGGTCGGCATCGCCGATGATCCGAAGTTGGTGCCATTGGATCGTCTCGCCGAGCAGTACGGTTTCGAGCCGCCCCGCGAACCGGGGATGAAAACCGTCGAGGTGTGCAAGGGCGTGCTGGATGGGACGGTGCACGCGTTCATTGGGCTCGGCGGCAACTTCCTGCGCGCGGTGCCCGACAGTCCGCGTGTCGAAGAGGCATGGCGACGGTTGCGGCTGACCGTGCAGATCGCGACCAAGCTGAACCGCTCGCACCTGGTCAACGGCGAAGTCGCCTACCTGCTGCCGTGCCTCGGCCGCATCGACATGGATGTCCAGAATGGCAAACCGCAGTCGGTCAGCGTGGAGGATTCCACCAGTTGCATCCACGGCTCGTTCGGCAAGCACAAGCCGATCAGCGAACACCTGCTGTCGGAACCGAAGATCGTCGCGGAGATGGCCAAGGCGACGCTGGTGCCGAATCCGAAGGTGCCGTGGGACGCGTGGGTCGGCGACTACGCGAAGGTCCGCGACGCGATCGAGCAGACCTATCCCGAACAGTTCAAGGACTTCAACCAGCGGATGTTCACGCCGGGTGGTTTCCACCGGCCCAACGCGGCACGCCACCGCGAGTGGAAGACCGAAACCGGCAAGGCCAATTTCATTGCGCCGCCGGTGTTGAGTGCGACCGGCTTCGAGGACGCACCCGGCCGGTTGCGGCTGGTGACATTGCGGTCCAACGGCCAGTTCAACACCACCGTGTATTCCAACGACGACCGCTTCCGCGGCGTGCACGACACGCGCATGATCGTGTTCATGAATCCCGCCGACATCGCGCATTTCCATTTGCACGACGGGCAGGAAATCACGCTGGTATCCGATGCCGGCGACGACGTGCACCGCGAAGTGCGCGGCCTGCGCGTGGTTGCCTACGACATTCCCCAAGGCTGCATCGGCGGCTACTACCCGGAATGCAACGCGTTGATTCCGGTCTGGCACCACGCGCAGGAAAGCAAGACGCCGGCGGCGAAGTCGGTGCCGGTACGGGTGGTTGCTTGAGGTCCGTGTGAATTTGAAGCGTTGTGTGGAGCGAGCTTGCTGATATCACTCCCCCTTCAAGCCTGTCCTGAGCTTGTCGAAGGGGGGAGACCGGGAGGGGTATAGGTGAACACCGCTATCGACACCATCGCCACTCGGCGCTGCGCGCCACCCTCCCGTTGAAGGGGAGGGCTTGTCGCGAGTCCGCACCCCGCAGTTTGCCCATCAGGGTGAAGCTTGGTTGCGGCGCGCAGTCACGCGGCGGTGCGCAGGTCGCCGTTGATGTGCGCGTGCGCATTCGCAAGAGCTGCCGCGCGTTGCGCGGCGCCGAGGTTCAACCCTTCCGCGCGCACGAATTCGACGTCGTGAATCCCGATGAACCCGAACACCTGGCGCAGGTAGGCTTCCTGGAAATCGATCGCCTTGCCCGGCCCTTCGCTGTAGATGCCGCCACGCGCGGAGACCACGATCACCCGCTTGCCGCCGGCCAGACCCACGGGACCGTTTTCGGTGTAGCGGAAGGTCTTGCCCGCGGTGAGGATGCGGTCGATCCATGCCTTCAGTTGCGTGGGGATCGTGAAGTTGTACATCGGCGCGCCGATCACCACGGTATCGGCGGCGAGGAATTCCTCGAGGATCTCGGCGTTGCGCGCGACGCACGGATGGCCTTCGGCCAGCACCGGCGTGAAGTGGGGTAGGGTTTGTGCGGCGAGGTCGCGATACACGACTTCGAGGCCCGGATGTTCGGCGCGCAGGCGTGCGACGATGGCCGCGCCCAGTCCGCGCGATGCCGAGTTTTTCCCGAGGACGCTGGAATCGATGTGCAGAAGTTTCATGGGGGTTCTCCTTCTCTCGAAACCGCATGTCGCGGTACACGGACAAGATAGCCTCCGAACGGCCCGCCGATAAGATGGCAAAATCCGAACGCATCGTTCGTCGTGGAGAACGCCATGGGCGTTGCGATTGGTTCGTTGCCCGACCTCAATGACTTCTACTTCTTCGCCGCGGTGGTCGAGCACGGCGGGTTTTCCGCGGCCAGCCGGGCGCTGGGCGTGCCGAAGTCGCGCCTGAGCAAGCGCGTATCGCAACTCGAGGATGGCCTCGGTGTGCGGCTGCTGCAGCGGACCACGCGCAAGTTCGTGGTCACCGATGCCGGGGACCGTTTCTACCGGCATTGCCAGGCAATGCTCGCCGAGGCGCGCGCCGCCACCCAGACCGTTGCCGAAATCGCGGGCGAGCCGCGCGGCGTGGTGCGGGTGAGTTGCCCGGTGACGATCGCGCAAAGCCTGCTGGCGCGGCGGTTGCCGGCGTTTCTTTCACGATATCCGCAAGTGCAGGTGCGATTGTTCGTGAGCAACCGGCGCGTGGACATCGTCGGCGAAGGCTTCGACATCGCCGTCCGGGTGCGCGAGAAACTGGACAGCGACGCGCAACTGGTGGCACGCAGCTTCGGTGCCAGCCGGGTGGTGCTGGTGGCAAGCCCGAACTTCCTCACTGCGCACGGCGAACCGCAAACCCCGCATGACCTGTCCGACTTGCCGGTGCTCAGCATCTTCGAACACGAAGGCGAACACACCTGGGATCTCTACGACGCTGCCTGCAGCAAGACCACGGTGCCGGTGCAGCCGCGCCTGGTTTGCGGCGAGTTCCGCGTGCTGGTCGAGGCTGCGCTGCAGGGCATCGGCATCGCGTGGGTCCCGGAGTCTTCCTGCGCCGACGAACTACGCAGCGGACGCTTGCGCGTGGTCTTGCCGGAGTGGGGGGTGCCGCAGGGTACGCTGTACATGGTCTATCCCAGCCGGCGCGGCATGCTGCCCGCGGTGCGCGCGCTGGTGGATTTCCTGGTCGAAACCTTCGAGCACGCGCAGCCGGGCAGTGCGCCGCGGCGCGAGAAGGCTGTTGCAGGCGCCGGATAGCTTCTTATCCCGCGGCGATCCGGAAGGCCGCGCGCCGGTGTTCCGGCAGCGGGATGAACTCCTCGTCGCCTTCGACCATGGCGTAGCGTTTCTCGAGCCAGGCGCGACGGGCTTCTTCGAGCAGATCCTCGGAACTCGCAACAAAGTTCCACCAGACATGCCGCGGAGCATCGAGCGGCGCGCCTCCGAGCAGCACGACGTGGGTGTCGGCGTCGGCAACCAGCGGGGGTTCGCCGCCGGGTTCGAAAGTCACCAGTTCGCCCGGCGTCAGCGTTTCGTTGCCTGCGTGCATTGCGCCTTCGACGACGTATGCGGCGCGCTGCTCGTGTTCGTCCGGCAGCGGCAGCGCGCCGCCTCGCGGCACCTGCGCGTCGACGTAGAACAACCCGCTCGAGACCGAAACCGGGGAGCGCCTGCCGTATGCACTGCCAGCTACGACGCGGCCACTCACACCACCGAGTTCGAGGCTGGGCAGGGCGTCGGCATCGGTATGTTCGAAGGCCGGTTCACCCTGTTCCCGGTCGAGCGGCAAGGCCACCCACAATTGCAGCCCGTGCATCGTACGCGGCGCACCGCGGTCCGCCAGCGGCGTGCGCTCGGAATGCACGATGCCGTCGCCGGCGGTCATCCAGTTCACCGCACCGGGTTCGATGACCTGCGTATTGCCGAGGCCGTCCCGGTGCTCGACGCGTCCTTGCCAGAGGTAGGTCACGGTCGCCAACCCGATGTGGGGATGCGGTCGCACGTCGAGCGCCTCGCCGGCTGACAGTGACAGCGGGCCCAGATGGTCCATGAACACGAACGGGCCGACGGCGTGTCCGTGCGCAGCCGGCAGCACCCGGCTGACGATGAAACCGTCGCCGAGGTCGCGTCGATGGCCGCGGGCGCGTTCGCGGATGGCGTTGTGCATGGTCTGGTCCTGCGTTTGAAGGCCGCGGAAGTGCCGTGCCGGAAAGCATAACGCGTCGTCGATCCGGGGTCGGAAACCGCTCGGGCAACGGTCTGCGTGCGTGCTAACATCATCCGGATTCGGCCATCCATTCGGACCCTTGCGGATGCAAATCGAGACGAAGTTGCCCAAGGTCGGGACCACCATCTTCACGGTGATGAGCCAGCTCGCGCTGGAACACAAGGCGGTGAATCTCGGCCAGGGTTTTCCTGATTTCGAGACGCCGGCGAACCTGCGCGGCGCGCTGACCCGCGCGATGAACGAGGGCCGCAACCAGTACGCGCCGATGAGCGGCATCCCGGCGTTGCGGGAGCAGATCGCAATGCAAGTGGATCGCCTGTACGGGCGGCGCGTCAGTGCGGATACCGAGGTGACGGTGACTTCGGGAGCCACCGAGGCGATCTTCGCCGCGATTGCCTGCGCGGTGCGCGCCGGGGACGAAGTGATCGTGCTGGATCCATGCTACGACTGCTACGAACCTGCCATCGCGCTGGCCGGCGGCAACGCGGTGCACGTGCCGCTTGCGCTGCCGGATTTTTCGGTGGACTGGCAACGTGTTCGGGACGCGGTCACCGCGAAAACGCGGATGATCATGGTCAACAGTCCGCACAATCCGTCGGGCGCGGTGTTCTCGCAGGCCGACCTCGACGCGCTTGCGGAGATCGTCACCCGACACCGGCTGCTGGTGATTTCCGATGAGGTGTACGAGCACATCGTGTTCGACGGCGCCGAGCACATGAGCGCGTCGCGCAAGCCGGAACTGGCCGAGCGCAGTTTCGTGGTCTCCTCGTTCGGCAAGACCTGGCATTGCACCGGCTGGAAGGTCGGCTACTGCGTCGCGCCCAAGCTGCTCACGGCGGAATTTCGCAAGGTGCACCAGTACCTGACGTTCTGCACCTTCCATCCCGCGCAGTGCGCGTTTGCCGAGGTGATGGAAAGCGATCCGCAGCACGCGAAGGATCTCGCGGCGTTCTACCAGGCCAAGCGCGACCGTTTCCGCGAATTGCTGGCGCGCTCGCGTTTCCGGTTGGCGGAAGTGCCCGGCGGCTATTTCCAGTTGGCCGATCACTCGACGATCCGCGACACCGATGATCTCAATTTCTGCGAGTGGATGGTGCGCGAAGCGGGCGTTGCCGCGATCCCCGTGTCGGCGTTCTATGAGACACCACCCGCGGCGAAGCTCGTGCGGTTCTGCTTCGCCAAGAATGACGAAACCCTCGAAGCCGCGGCCGAACGTCTGTGCGAGTTGTGAGCAGAGCGCAAAGCATGACCACGGATCAACACGGATGGACACGGATAAGAGCTGTCAGATTTTATCCGTGCTGATCCACGTAAATCCGTGGCAAAGTAATTGGCGAGGCGCGTCCAGAGCGCGAAAAAATGACCACGGAATAGCGTTGCAAGCTTTATCCGTGCTGATCCGTGCAAATCCGTGGTAAAGGGTCTTTTGGCCTGGAAGATCAATTGAATGCAGACGCTGAGGGTTTCATTGGTGCAGGGCGCGACCCGCTGGCACGACCCGGCCGGCAATCGCGAATACTACGGTGCGTTGATTGCGCCGCTGGCGGGGCGCAGCGACCTCGTGGTGCTGCCGGAAACCTTTACCAGCGGGTTTTCCAACGAAGCGATCCACGACGCCGAAACGATGGAGGGTCCGACGATCGCGTGGTTGCGCGAGCAGGCAGCGCGGCTCGATGCCGCGATTACCGGCAGCGTGCAACTGCGGGCGGGAGAGGGCCAGTCCTCGGGCGTGTTCAACCGCCTGCTGTTCGTGACGCCGGACGGTGAGGTCCGGCACTACGACAAACGTCATCTCTTTCGCTACGCCGACGAACACAAGCGCTACGCCGCCGGGCGCGACAGGCTGCTGGTCGAATGGAAGGGCTGGAAGATTTGCCCGCTGGTCTGTTACGACCTGCGCTTTCCGGTGTTCTCGCGCAATCGCCACGATCCGCACAACGGCTTCGAGTACGATCTCGTGTTGTTCGTCGCCAACTGGCCGTCCGCGCGGGCGCATGCGTGGCGCACGCTGCTGCGTGCCCGGGCGATCGAGAACCTCGCCTGTTGCATCGGCGTCAACCGGGTGGGCACCGATGGTAACGGATTGGCCTATTCGGGCGACAGCGCGGTGCTGGATTATCTGGGCCAGACGATGGCCGATCTCGGCGCGCAGGAACAAACCGTCACGGTGACGCTGGACCGGGAAACCCTTTCCGCATTCCGCGAAAAATTTCCGGCGTGGATGGACGCCGACACCTTCACGCTTTTGTAGGAGCGGCGGCAGCCGCGATCGGCAACGCCGCAGCAGGAGCGGCGGCAGTCGCGATCCGTCGAGTTTGGCGCGAGACCCGATCGGGCCTTCCGGCCCTCCTACAGAATTTTCTGCACGTTCCGGAGCGGGGGACGCCGACGCATTCACGCTTTTGTAGGAGCGGCGGCAGCCGCGACCGGCAACGCCGCAGCAGGAGCGGCGGAAGCCGCGATCGGTCGAGCCCGCCGCGAGACCCGGTCGGGCCTTCCGGCCCTCCTACAGGATCGCGAGGACGTTCTCTGGCGGTCGTCCGATCGCGGCCTTGGCGTTGGCAAACACGATGGGGCGCTCGATCAGGATCGGATGCGTCACCATTGCGTCGATCAACTGCCCGCGGGTGAATTCGCGGTCTTCGAGGCCGAGCTCTGTGTACATGGTTTCGCCCTTGCGCATGAGTTCGCGCGGTTCGAGGCCGAGCAGTGTCAATGCGGTCGCGAGCTCGGCCGCGTTCGGGGGATTCTTCTGGTAGTCGATGATCGCGGGTTCGACCCCGCGCGAGCGCAACAGCTCCAGCGTGGCGCGCGACTTCGAGCAGCGCGGATTGTGCCAGAGAGTGACGGCGGGGCGGGTGGGCATGTCGGGGCCTGCGTCAGCCGCTCGAGGGGCCTTTGCCGCCCTTGCCACGCGGGCCGCGTCCGTTGCCCGCATCGCGCTTGCCGCCGGCGCCGCGGCCCGGTCCGCCGGGGCGCTTGTCGCCGGCGAACCAGGTGCGAACCGATGGCAACTCCTGGCCGGGCGCGACGCCGCGCCTGCTCTTGCGTTTGCGTCCGGATGGCTTGTCGGGCTTCAGGACGTTGCCGTTGACGTCGCCGCGCGGCGGCCCGCGCCGACGCTTGCCGCGGTTCGGAAAATCGTCCGGGCGCACCCGGTCGAACGCCGCCAGCTCGCGTGCCTCGTCGTGGCGAACGCCGGTCCATGCGTGCGGCGTGTGGCCGGCAGGACGAACTTCGGTGACGCCGCGCTGGGAGTGGCGCTGGTGCACCACGGGCTTCAAGGTCAGGGAAGGCTGCACCGGACCGGCGCCCGCGAGTTCGCGCAACGCCTTGACGGCATCCTCGGCCAGCACCTCATTCTGCCCGGGACGCAGGCCGCGCGGCAGTTCGACATTGCCGTAACGGATGCGCTTCAGGCGGCTGACCAGAAAGCCCTGTGAATCCCACAGGCGGCGCACCTCGCGGTTGCGGCCCTCGTGCATCACAACGCGGAACCAGCAGTGGCTGCCGCCGCGGCTGACGACGTGGATTTCGTCGAAGCGCGCCGGGCCGTCCTCCAGTTCGACGCCCGCCTTGAGCTTCTCCAGCGCCTCGTCCGGAACTTCGCCGTGAACGCGGCACAGGTATTCGCGTTCGAGTTCGTGGCTCGGGTGCATCAGCACGTTGGCGAGCTCGCCGTCGGTCGTCAGCAGCAACAAGCCGGTGGTGTTGACGTCGAGGCGACCCACGGAAATCCAGCGCGACCCGTTGAGGTGCGGCAGGTTCTCGAACACGGTCGCGCGACCTTCCGGATCGTCGCGGGTCGTCAGTTCGCCTTCGGGTTTGTGGTACATCAACACCTCGGCACGGTCGTGCTGGTCGGTCGCGACGATGAACTGCTTGTTGTCGACCGCCACGCGGTCACCGGCGCGCACACTCGATCCGGTCTGCGCGGGCTCGCCATTCACCTGGATTTCGCCAGCACCGATCCGCTGTTCGAGCATCCTGCGCGAGCCCAGGCCCGCATTGGCGAGCACCTTGTGCAGGCGCTCTTCCAGCGCGCCGTCGTCGGGCTGCGCGGTCGTGCGCTTCAGGGTCAGCAGGGAACGTGGGGCTTGCGTCATGCGGCGTCCTCGGTGGTGCGTGGGGCATCGGCCGGCGCGTCGGCGGCGGCGTCATCGGTGGTGGAGGGGAGGCTGTCGTCCGAAGCTTCGGCGGGGTCGCTGACCGTGGCGGCCAGCACGAGCTGCGGATCGGGGTCGGCGATGTCGTGGATTTCCGCGAGCGTCGGCAACTGGTCAAGGGACTTCAGGTTGAAGTAGTCGAGGAACTGACGGGTGGTGCCGAACAGCGCCGGTTTGCCGGGCACGTCGCGGTAGCCGACCACGCGCACCCATTCGCGTTCCTCCAGGGTGCGCATGATGCTGGTCGCGACCGTCACGCCGCGCACCTGTTCGATCTCGCCGCGGGTGATCGGCTGGCGATAGGCGATCAGGGCAAGCGTCTCGAGCAACGCGCGCGAATACTTAGTCTGCCGCTCGGCCCACAGCCGCGCCACCCACGGGTGCACGTGCTCGCGTACCTGGTAGCGGAAGCCGGAGCCGACTTCCTTGAGTTCGATGCCGCGACCCTCGCAAGCGTTGCCAAGCGTCTCGATGGCCCGCGCCAGGTCTTCGTGGGAAACCATGTCGGTGTCCTGGAACAGTGCGGCCAGCATGGGCAGCGTGAGCGGCTGTTGCGCCGCGAGCAGGGCGGCTTCCACGATGTTGTTCAGTTTGTCTTGTTGCACTTGTGTCTCACTGTGCGCGTTGTGCAAGGAGAGCAGGAAATCAGTCCGCAAATGAACGCGAATGAACGCCAATAAAAGCGTTTACATCTTGATTTCTGATTCGCGTCGAATCTCAATGACTGAAATCCCGTTCGTGCTGAGCGTAGCTTGCGCCAGCAAGCGAAGTCGAAGCACCCTTCGGAGGAGCCCCTTCGACTTCGGCGCTACGCGCCTACGCTCAGAGCCTGCCCCGGCATGCTCTTGGCCGGGGGCGAACGGCAAAACCGGCACTGAGATTCGGTGCCAATCAGGTCTTGATTTGCTTTTCTTCCATTTGCGTTCATTCGCGTTCATTTGCGGACTGATGCTTTTGAAAGCCGATCAATCCACGGCTTCCACCACCGCGCGGGCCTTGAGGTAAATGGCCGCCAGCGGGGCTTCCTGCATGATGTCGATCAGGCGGTCCTTGGCGAGTTCCAGCAGTGACAGGAACGTCACCACCACGCCCAGCCGTCCTTCCGTCGGGTCGAACAACGACTCGAAGCGATGGAATGCGCCGTCGCCAAGCCTGCGCAACACCTCGCCCATCCGCTGACGCACCGAGAGCGGCTCGCGTTCCACCGCGTGGTGGCCATACAGCTCGGCACGCTGCATCACGTCGCGGAGCGCCAGCAGCATTTCGCGCAGATCGACCTGCGGCGGAAGTCGGACCACCTTGTGGTCCGGCACGAACGCGTTGGCGTTGTCGAGGTCGCGCTCCATGCGCGGCAGCGTGTCGATGCCCTCGGCGGCTTTCTTGAAACGCTCGTACTCTTGCAGGCGACGCACCAGTTCCGCGCGCGGGTCTCCCTCGACGCCTTCCTCGACCGGCGGCCTCGGCAGCAGCAGGCGTGACTTGATCTCGGCCAGGATCGCAGCCATCACCAGGTATTCGGCCGCGAGTTCCAGGCGCATCTCGCGCATCACCTCGATGTAGTCCATGTACTGTCGGGTAATCTCGGCGACCGGGATGTCGAGGATGTCGAGGTTCTGCCGGCGGATCAGGTACAGCAGCAGATCCAGCGGCCCCTCGAACGCCTCGAGGATCACTTCCAGAGCGTCCGGGGGAATGTAGAGGTCCTGCGGGATCTCGAGGACCGGCCGCCCAAGCACCACCGCCAGCGGCATCTCCTGCTGGCGTGGCGCGTCTGCGGCACGTGCGGTTTCTTTCGCGGCGGGAGTCGCCGCTGCTGATTGCGGTTCGGTGCTCATCCGGCACTCGGGTGGAGGGGAGCGACGGCACGCCGGGTGCCGCAATCCTCGGGTTTGCGAAGTTCGCTCATGGTGTGCAACGTCAATGTCGCGTGGCGGGTCGTGTCCGGCCGCATACGTCGCCCGGTTCCGCCGCTGCGGAAATCCCGGACACAGGTATTGGTTCCTCCAGGCTGGCGTTGCTCGCGCCGAGCCGGGTATCGATGCTTCCAATTGGCCGACCGTGTCGTCGGCGTTCCACTCGTGCCGGACCGACTCGTGCCGGATCGACGGACCCCCGAAATCCTGTATCCGCCGACGCCGCAGGCGACCTGATCGAACCGGTCGCGGCGGTGACGTGGCGTCACTCCATGCCGGCCAACGTCACACCGGCGATACAGGCGTAGAGTAAGGCCGAACGGCCGACAAGTCCAGCGGGCCATGCCCAGGCATTGGCCCGTTCCTTGCTTGGCATGAGGCGGCGGGGCAGCGCCCGGCAAAAGCACGATCACCGCATGCGATGATGCGCGGGACACGGAGTGAGGGGAATGTTCGACGTGGTGGGCAACTACAAAGCGGATCAGACGACGGATGACCACGTGCGGCACGCGCGAATGGTCCGCCAGACCGCGGTGCTGATGAGTCGACGCGGTGACGTGTGGCAAACCGACCTCGCCGACATTTCCGCGACCGGCGTCCGGTTGGCCCGTCCCACCGAGTGGCACGGCAACGCGGGCGAGGTGTGGGTGCTCGACATGCTCTTCAGTGACGACGTCAATGTCCACGTGATGGCCGAAGTGGTGCGCGTCACCACCAGCCACGTCGCGCTGGTGTTTGCGCGCATCCCCGAAGAAGTCCAGGAAGCGCTGTGGAATCTGCTCGGCGGATTCGCCGACACCCTGGAACCCTGGGGCGACGATCTGGACCCGGTCTGCGATTGATACCGGAACGAAAACGGGACGGCTGGTGGCCGTCCCGTTGGTCTCTCCGCAGCGCTGGGATCAAACTCCACAACAGTTGCTCGGCTTGGGCTTTTTCGGTTGTTTTTTGGGCTCGGGCTTGCCGCGGTTCTCAGTGTGCGCCGGAGCCGGTCTGCGCTGTTCCGGTCGCGCTTGGGGTCGCTGCTCGGTTGGGCGAGCCTGCGGCGCGTGCTCATTGGCCGGGCGGGGACGCGCTTCAGGGCGCTGCTCGGTCGGCCGAGCCTGCGGCACGTGCGCGACGCGTTGCGGTTCGTGATTGGTCGGACGCACCGGTTGCGCGCGGTTGCGCGGCGCTTCGACGACATTGTGTGGCCGGTTCGTCGTGGGCGCTGGTCGATGCTGAGGCGCCGGTTTGGCTTCGCGCTTGCGATTCGCGGTGGGCGCCGGCCGGTTGTGCGGCGCGGTCACCATGCCACGTGGGTGTTGCGTGGAAGCCTTCGCGGGCGCCGGTCGATGCTGAGGCGCCGGTTTGGCTTCACGCAGGCGATTCGCAGCGTTCGCTGGCCGGTTGTGTGGTGCGGTCACCATGCCGTGCGGTCGTTGCTTGGAAGCCTTCGTGGGCGCTGGATGCGCGGCGCCGGGAGCGCGAACCGCGTGCGGGCCGCTGAAGTTGCCGGCGTGCTGGGTCGCGAACACGGCGGGACGGCCCTTGTTGGTCTTGAATCTCTGGGCCGGATCCTTCATCGCCACCTCGCGTTGGCGGGTCTGCACCGAGGTCGCCGGAACGCGGTGCGCGATGTTGCGTTGCGCCGCGGTCGCCCGTGCCGTAAGCCCGCCGCGGCCGCCGTTGTAACTGACGCGGCTGGCGTGGACGTTGTTGACCACGGTCTTGTTCACGTACACGTTGTGGATGTTGGTGACGTTGACGTTGTTGACCGCTCGGTTGTAGTAGAACTGCCGTCCGCGCCATTCGCCGCCGGCATAGCCGTTGCCGAAATAGCCGTGGCCATAGTTGACGCCGCCGTAGAAGCCGACGCGCGAGCCCCAATAGCCGGCGTTCCAGCGGTAGTAGCCATCCGACCAGCCCCACCAGCCCGGGGTCCACAGCAACCCGATGGCGGGCGGCATCACCCACGTACCCGGTACCCAGTAATACCCGAACGATGGATCCCAGTCCCAGTAGCCCGGGGTCCAGAGGTACCCCGGCCCCGGAATGATCGGCTGCGCGTACACCGGCAGCGGCGGCGGTGCGATGTTGACGGAAATGCCGATGCTGATGGCGGCGCTGGACTGCGGCGCCCACATCAACATCGGCGTGGCCATGAGACCTGCAACAAACAGCGTTGTCGCGATGCGTTTCACGGGGACTCTCCTGATCGGGCCGGAATGGCCCTACCCTTGAAACGCGATGCTATGGCAGATGTTTACCCGCGCGGCGTTCTTGCCCACGCGGCGTTTATCCGTCATTGGGCGGTGATTCAGCGCCGGGACGGGTACGGCGTGCCGTCCCTGTGCACATAGCCGGCGCGGCGATCAGGGACGACCGCTTAATAAGACGTGCCGTCCCTGTGCACATAGCCCGCGTCACGGTCGGGGCCGATCAGGAGATCGATGTCCGGATAGCGGCACACGTCGTCGTCGGGCTTGCGCGTGCCGATCTCGAGGACCTTCGCGACGACGTCGGTGCGGTTGACGAGATGATGGCCATTGGCGTCGCCCTTCGCGAACGCCGCGCAATCGCCCGCACGCATGACTAGCTCCCCCTGATCGTCGATCAAGGTGACCTCGCCTTTCAGCACCCACACGAA
>JBOHYT010000347.1:0-24743 GCA_050738055.1 Rhodanobacteraceae bacterium | reverse complement strand
TCGCGGGCCACAGCCTGGGGGAATACGCCGCTTTGGTGGCAGCGGGCGCGCTCGAGTTCGAGACGGGCCTCCGCCTCACGCGCCGGCGCGGCGAGCTGATGGCATCAGTCTCAGCGAGAACGCCCGGCGCGATGGCCGCCGTGCTGGGCCTTCCCTCGGATCAGGTAGTGGATATTTGCCGCGATACGCCCGGCCTGGTCGAAATCGCCAACTACAACTCGCCGAATCAAACTGTTATTTCAGGAGAGGAACAACCAGTGCTCAGAGCCTCACAGCTGGCGCGAGAACAAGGCGCCAGGCGGGTAATCCCGCTTCAGGTAAGCGCTCCCTTCCACTGCAGTCTCATGGAACCGTTGCGCGAACAGTTCGCCCCCAATGTCGACTGCGCAGATCTGCGAGACCCCCAGATCCCTGTCATCGCCAATGCTACCGGCTTGCCGGAAACGGACGTCCGAACGGTGCGCCGCAACTTGCTCGAGCAGCTGGCCTCGCCCGTCCGTTGGACTGATTCAATGCGGTGGCTTCTTGATAATGGGTTCGAAACGTTCATCGAGATCGGACCGGGCAAGGTACTTTCTGGCTTGATGCGGAGTATCGCGCCCGGAACGACCGTGCACACCGCGCAGAACGCGGACAGTCTCGATGAGCTGCTGGCAGCAGTGCCTTGCCGATGAAGCGTCTCATCATTGCCATCGTCCTTATCATTGTTGCCCTTATCGTGGGCGGCGGCTACGCCTTCCTTCAGGCACAGCAGCCGTCGGTAGGGCCTCTCAATGGCTACAAGGTCTCGCCCAGCGTCGCGGAGCGCCGTCCCATCGCTATCACCATCGATAATTTCGCTCCCGATGCCCGTCCACAGTCCGGAATCTCGCAAGCGAGCCTCGTTTACGAGACGCTGGCGGAGGGGGGGATTACCCGTCTCATGGCCGTGTTCCTGGAGCACGACTCGGCCATGGTTGGGCCGATCCGCAGCACGCGCATCTACTTCAATCATCTGGCAGCCGGGCTGGGAGTGATTCTCGGCCACGACGGGGGTAACCGCGACGCGCAGCGCGAGCTTCCCAGCGATAGCACCATCTACAACGAAGACTCGGACTACAACCACCAACCGTTCTGGAGGACGAGCACCAGAGCTATCCCTCATAACGAGTACACCAGCACGTACAAGCTGCGAGCCTACGCCAAGGCGCACGGCGGAAGCATCACGGGAAGCCGCGTCACGCTGCCCCACAAGGACGATGCTGCGCTTGGCCAGCGTCCTACCAATCCCATCGTCCTGCACGTGGACTTCTCGTATACCGACTACAACATCGAGTGGAGCTACGATCGCGCCACCAACACGTATCTTCGCTATGCCAACGGCATTCCTCAGACCGATGCGAGCACGGGCAAGCAGCTCAGCGCCGACAACGTGGTGGTGATGTACACCCACGAGCGCCCGGATCCCGATCCCTACACGCCGGGCTCCATCTACCTCGACACCGAGGGGAGCAACAAGGTGACCGTGTATCAGGACGGCAAGGCGATGAATGGGACTTGGAGCAAATCGGATAAGGACGCCCCGCTTCGCTGGCTGAACAGCAGCGGCAACCAGATTCCCCTCAACCGTGGCGATACCTGGGTCGACCTTGTTCCATTAGGGACGCCAGTTTCGGTCAACGGGACGCTGTAGTTCTCACCGCGCGGTCTCGAGCTCGCGATCGCCGAGCCCGTAGATGGCGCCGAATTTGTTTTTGAGGTAGCGCACGTACGGCTCCGGGTGGAGTGGTTGACCGGTAGCACGCTCGATCAAATCGGCGGGCTCGAATTTGCGACCGTAGCGGTAGATGTGCTCAGTTAGCCAGGCGAGCAGGCCGCTGGTATCCCCGCGCTCCATCTGGTCGGGAATCGATGGGTTTGCCTGCACTGCGGCCTCGTAGATCTGTACCGACAGCACGTTGCCCAGGGCGTAGGTCGGGAAGTACCCGAGCATTCCACCTGACCAGTGGACATCCTGGAGAATTCCCTCCCTGTCGCTCGATGGGCGAACGCCAAGGTAACTCTCCATCTTGTCCTTCCAAACCTCGGGCGCCTCGCCGGTAGGATATACCCCCTCCAGCATCTCGCGCTCCATCTCGAACCGAATCATGATGTGCAGGTTGTATGTCACCTCGTCCGCCTCGACGCGAATGGCCGAGGGCTGTACCTTGTTGATGGCCCGATAGAACGAATCGAGGTTCACTCCAGCCAACTGCGGAAACACGTCTTGCAATTGGGCGTAGTAGTGGCTCCAGAAGCCGAGGCTGCGGCCCACCACGTTCTCCCATAGACGCGATTGGCTTTCGTGCATGCCCATAGATGCA
Source organism: Rhodanobacteraceae bacterium (assembly GCA_050738055.1). GTDB lineage: Bacteria > Pseudomonadota > Gammaproteobacteria > Xanthomonadales > Rhodanobacteraceae > 66-474. Next base: position 22,401 of record JBOHYT010000347.1, on the reverse strand, counting down.
CCGTCTGCCAGCAGCGATCCCTCGAGTGATTCGCCGACGTTCTGCTCGTAAAGCGCGTGACCCGTCTCGTGCATGGTCCCGAACAGGGCCGCATTCAGAAAGTTCGGTTCGAACCGGGTAGTTATTCGCACATCGTTGCGAGAGAAAGACGTCGCGAAGGGGTGAACGGTACGATCTTGGCGGCCTCGATTGAAGTCGTATCCCAGACGCGTGGCAATCATTTTCCCGAAAGTCTCTTGGGCGGCTTCGTCGAATGGCTGATGGAGCAATGCGTCGCTGACCTGCTCCTCGCGCTGAGAGATGGACGCGACCAGATCGACAAGTTGAGGTTTAAGATCTCCGAAGATCCGTGCCACCGTAGCGGTCTTCACTCCCGGCTCGAATTGATCGAGCAGGGCGTCGTAAATCTCGTCAACGTAGCCGAGGTACTCGGCCATACGCCGGCTGAGTTCGACTGTTCTCTCGAGGTAGGGCGCGAAGGCGCCGAAGTCCGAGTCGGCTCGGGCGCGAACCCACACCTGGTGAGACGTCACCGCATGTTCCGTCATCTCCACTACGAGTTCCACTGGAACTTTGCAGGCCTTATCGAAATCGCGACGCGCCACCCGAACCAGGCTCGCCTCATCGCTCTCGGGAGGTAGGCCGCCTACTTCGGCATCCGCCGCGCCCAGCAACTTCGCCGTGTCGTTCGAGATGAATAGCTCGTGGGCGATGCTGCCAAGTGTGCTCATCTGTCCTGCCCTTGCGACGGCGCCGCCGGAAGGCATGTAGGTCTGCTGATCCCAGCTCAGGAGCGCGTTAGCGCTATGAAGGTGCTGGATGGTGGCCAGTCGCTCCTTGAGACGGTCAAATTGCTGCGGCATGAACTCTTCCTCAATGTCTGGGATGTACGGCACCACTCGGAGCCGAGCAACGTTTCAATATAGCGTGGAGCTAGCTCTCCTCGACGATACGCAGGTAGGTCGAGTGGTGCAGATGCGCTACCCAGTCGTCAAAGGTCTTGAGAGGCGCCTGGGCGAGCAAGCGCTCAGCGATGCCCTCGCCTGTCAAGGTTCCATCGTCGTTTTCGACCATCGCCCCCACAGTGTTCCCTTCGAGATCGGTGAGCACACCTCTTCGCACAGCCAGCTCCCGCGCAAATAGATCGTGCCGGACCGGCACGATCCCATGATATATCGCCATAGTTTGGAGACAGCGCCGCCCGCGTGGCGCTAGTTTGTCACCGTGGCATGCTCGATAGCGTCCATCAGCAGAGGCACACTGTCGGCGGGCAGCTGCAACGTGTCGTCGCGCTCGTCGTCCGGCTTCTCGTCGAGAGCAAGGACGAGGCAAGCTTGCAGTCCCTGACTCCGGAAACTTGCGCGAAGTTTGCCGACGGCGATGCTTTGACCACGACGTCCTTTAAACGCCTCGTAATACAGGGAGCGAAGCACAGACAGTAAGTCCGTCGGAAGTGGAAGCGATTGCGAGCCGGAGTCGAGCCAGAGATGGCCGTCACGCAGGCGAAGATCCACATCGCCCGTTTCGCCGGGAATGGTCGCCAATCGTTCGCCCGGGTCCGACACGTCGCGCGGCACTTCTTCTGCCTGAACGTCATTCAGGGGCGGATGCTCTTCCTGGATTTCCACGACGTCCGGCTCTGCCAGGTACTCGCGGATCGGCTCGGCCAGTCGCGCTGAGAGCAATGTCCAGCTTTCCGCCAACATTCTGCCAACTTTACCTAGATCATCTGCCGGGACGACGAGCCTCGGTTCGACGGCATCATCCGGAGCAATCTGCTGGATAAGAAGACGGTCTTGCGAGCAGCTTATGAGCAGCCTTGGACCATTGGTGCATCGAATCGTGTCGCCCTCCGAAGCAGGGAGACGAGAAAGACAAATAAGCAGTTTTTCCAGGTCATCCACGGAGACGCTAAACGAGTCGTCGTCTGGCAACCAGATGCTCTCCTCGCGACGCCACTGGCGTATCTCGAGATGATCGCCTCCGTGATACACGGCCGTGAGATGGATACCGCGAGGATGCAGGGCGATGCGATCGGGTTCGATCGTCAGCCAGTCTCCTGCGGGCGGCGGCCAGGTGTCGAGGTGCTGCGGAAGCCTGGGACGGCGTGTATCTTCGAGATCGACCATAAGCCAGGGTCGAAACCGTTGGAGTGATTGCACCAAGCTCTGGAGCTGTTCGGATGGCAACATGATGCCGTTGTCCAGCGGTCGCCAGCTGTTGCGGACCCGTTGCCAGAACCCGAGACGCGCCGCGAACTTCGTTCCGAAAGGTTCGATCTCGGCGCGAAGGCGACGCCCGCCCGTGTGATCGGAGACGATGCGCGCGCTTCGGCGACCGCCGTCGCTACTTTTCAGAAGCTCGCCTACCCCCGAGAGCAAGGCGTCCAGGTCGAGGGGCTCGAGGGTCAGACCGTTCGGAGAAGGCGCGAAACCACCGGGACGGCGCCGGAAGGTCCGAACGTCAACGTGACGCCGGCCGCTCTGGAAGACCGCTTGAACGTGGACCTCGCTGCGCTCGTTCCGAGCAATGGTGACAGGTTCGGGAGTTCCGGATTTCCGCTCCATGCGTGGCCCAGGTTAGCACAGCGTTACCAGGTTCTTCGCCCCAAAATCGCGGCCTCGCAGGCGCGATCTTGCCGCGTCGGAGTAGGCTCAGGCGGCGGAAACTTTGTGTGCCTGATAGCAGGTTCCGCAGTAAACAGGCCGCCCGGACCGCGGGACGAAGCTCACCGTTGTCTCGCAGCCGCAGTCGGCGCAGATTACCTTGTGCTTGCCGCCCTGGCGCCTTCGGCCACCGCTTCGCTCGGTGTTGTCGCGCCCCTTCCCCGGGCCCGAGGCTCCTTCCGTACCGGCCACGTCCGCAGCGCTCGCGTCGCTGCCAGCGTCGGCGCCGCTGGTTTGAGAATCCACCCTATGGCTTGTGGCCCGCGGCGGTCCGGAATGGATGGCAGGGGTCGTCCCTGCCGCATGCCGTGGGGACTCCGGATGCCCTTCGAGCACCAGGTCTTCTCCGAACCGGACTCGGCGGCCGCCGGTGCCAATTTGGCGCTCGATCTCTTTCCACTTGTTCATCTCGGCGGGGCTGAGAAGGGTGACAGCGCTGCCGGCGCGTCCCATTCTTCCAGTGCGTCCCAGTCGGTGGGTGAGGAGCTCGGCCGAATCCGGCACGTCGTAGTTGATCACTTGCTCTATGGAGAGGATGTCGAGGCCGCGAGCCGCCACGTTGGTAGCGACCATGATGGGGGGATTCCCTCGCCGAAAGCCGCGTAGCACGCGCTCTCGCTGACTCTGGCTGAGATTTCCTTGCAGCGCCGCGGCGTCGTAACGGTGGCCCTGCAATTGTCGCGCAAGACGCTCTACGCCAACCTTGGTGCGTGCAAAGATCACTACTGTACCCTGCCCTCGCTGGTCCAACAATTGGCGCAGAGCGTCGAGCTTGCGCTGCTGCGGTACCTCGATGATGGTGTGGGCTACATTCTCAATGGGCCCCTGCTGCGCCGCATCCACTTCGAGCATCGCAGGGTCTCTCAGCCAGTGGCGAATCACCTCATGGACCCATTCCGGCACCGTCGCGGAGAAGAGCGCCAGTTGCGGCACTTCCGGAGCGCACTCGAGAATGCGTTCCACGTCCGGCCCGAAGCCGGCGTCGAGCATCTGATCCGCTTCATCGAGCACCATGATGCGCAGATCCCGAAGGGAGAGCGTCCCGCGGTAGAGATGATCCAGCAGGCGTCCCGGCGTGCCGATGATGATCTGCGGGCCGGTGCGGAGCAGCATGAGCTGATCGTTCATATCGCGGCCGCCGTAGATCTGGGCAGCTCGTAAGCCTCGCAGCGGCGCCAGCTGATCGATCACTCGTGCGACCTGGCCGGCTAGCTCACGCGTGGGCACCAGGATCAAGGCCTGGGGCGAGGCGAGGTCGCTGTCGCAGAGGTCAAGCAGGGGAAGAGAGAAGGCGAGCGTTTTTCCAGAGCCCGTTCGAGCCTGTCCCACCACGTCGCGCCTGTCGAGCAGCGCTGGTATCGCGGCTTCCTGAATGGGAGTCGGCTCTTCCACCCCCATTCGACGCAGGGTTGTTACCACCTCCGCGCCCAGATGTAAGTCAGCAAAGTTTGTCAACGGATGTCCTTTCAATGTTGTGGGGGCGCCCCATCACAACATCACCGGGACACCCAAAAAAGTAGCCACCATCGCCCCCAGGGCGCGGCGGCTTACTTGCTTCCTTCTGATGCACCTGGAGCCGTGGCTCCAGGATAGGCCGGTTCGGGCCCTTTCATACAACTAATTTTAGCAGAGCGCGAGCCTTTAAGACGCCACCTTGCTGTAACGATCTACCAGGTTGAGGAGCGTCTCTGTCTCGAACGGCTTGCTGAGGTACGCATCGAAGTCGCCTTTGCGCGCCGCAAGGTCGAGAGAACTGTCCGAGGCGGACATGGCAACCAGGGGCACGTGCTTCACGGCCGGATGATGACGCAGGGCCATAGCGAGGCTGAGTCCATCCATTCCGGGCATCATGAGGTCCACCATGATCATCTCCGGCCGTCTCAGAGCCAGGATGTCCAGAGCGGCCTCGGCATCGTTGGCAATCATCACCGGATGTCCGTGATATTCCAGTACGTCGGTTAGCAGTTGTGTGATGGCCGGTTCATCATCTACTACAAGCAACACGACCATCTCCTTCTCGGCGCTTTCGGCATTGCAGGTATAGGTTACGGTGAAGCGGGCCACTAGTCAATATGCAGATGGCCTAATTGGTGGAAATTCGGTAGGAATGTCACCCCACGACAGGTCTTTTTGCCACCAAAACAAGCCGAAACGGCCTCGCCGGCGTGACCGTCACATCCGTCATGCCCGCGTTCAGTCCCGCCGCGAGCAGCTCGATCTCCGTGAAGCCGTTGAGGACCGAACGCGGCCCGTCGTGCCGAGTGAGGCGATTACGCGACGCGAGGTGCGTGAGCAGCGACAGCGCAAGGTAAGCGACGCGTCCCCGCTCCAGATCGAGCACGACCACGCCTCGCCTCGCCACTCGCCACATCTCGGCCAACGCTGCGCCGGCTTCCGTCCCCGGGAAGTGGTGGAGCGCCAGGCAGCAGCTGACCACATCGAAGCTCGCATCGGGAAAGGGCAGGTGGAGGGCATCCGCCTGCACCAGCTCGATCGGTAAGCCGGCAACCAGCCTTCCCGCCTCCACCAGAATCGCCGGACTTCGGTCCAGGCCCACCAGCTCGAGACTCATGCCCAGTTTTGTCGCCCTCCGGTTGAGCGCCACCAGCAGGTCGGCGCTGCCCGTCCCTACATCGAGCACCTGGCCTCCGCGGCCCTTGAGCACCCGAAAGATGTGCTGTACGGCCAGGTAGGTCCCGCCGGTCCAGCGGTTGAGCCGGCGAATATCGCTCAGATTTTGGGACAGCTCCGGGCCTTCTCGCGCTACTTCGTCGAGCATCTCTCGGTGCAGTATCCGATTATCCATCCCAGCGGAGTAGGATCAGTTCGGCGCAGAAGCCCGGTCCCAGACTCGCAAGTACTCCTAAGTCTCCCGGCGCCGGCTGGTGGTTCGTCATGACCTCATCGAGCACAAACAAGACAGACGCCGACGACATATTGCCGTGTCGAGCCAGCTCGACCCGGGCAGGTGACAGCCAGTGCGTTGGCACGCCCGCGTAGTGTTCCAGATATCGCAGGATTTTGGCGCCGCCCGGATGGAGCACGTAGAAGCTCAGATCGTCCTGGCAAAGGTCATGGTCGTGCAAGAAATCGGCTAGCAGCGGACCGTACTCGCGGCGCGCGGTTTCTGGGACCTGAGGCGACATCACGAGATGCAGGCCGCTCCCCTTGAGGGTGAAGCCCATGTAATCGGTGGTGTGAGGGAAGAGGTGAGTCTGGTCGGCAACGATTGCCGGGCCCGGCCCCAGCGCTCGATCGGTTACCACGGCGGCAACCGCCCCATCTCCAAACAACATGCTTGCAATGACATTCTCCCAGGACATATCCGCCGGCTGGAACGTGACCGAGCACAGCTCAACGGACACGAGGAGAACGACACTGCCCGGACGAGAGCGAACAAATTCGGCGGCGAACGCAAGGCCGGCCGCGCCGCCACCGCAGCCGAGCTCGGTGATCGGTAACCGCCGCGCATCTGATCGAATTCCCAAATCATTGGAGATATAGACATCCAGAGAGGGAATTGCGTAGCCGGTACACGAGACGCTAATGACGTAGTCGATATCCGTGGCGGACAGTCGCGCACGCTTCACCGCTTCCCTCGAAACGTTCGTGGCGAGCCGGCGAGCCGTATCCAGATAGATGGCGTTGCTGGTTTCGAGTGTACGATCGGACACCAGCTCATCGACCGACATGGCTAGATGCCGGCTCTCGATCCCGGTGTGATCCACCATCCGACGGGCTCGGTTGAGATCCGAGTAGGCGCCCCCGAAGACACGCTGGAGCTGTTCCTTGGTTTCCGCCGGACCAAGAATATGGTCAGGATTGGCCGTCGCGGTGGAAACGATGCGAGGCGGACATCCGCCGCTGCTAGTCATCGCCTACTCGATCTCTCTCTATACTGGCGTGAGCAACTCGATGCATGTGTTCCGCCATCTCATCCCCATACTTGTCTCAGTTACAGCACTCGTCGCCAGTCCCGCTTACGGCGCCCCCCAGAACGTCCTCCTTGCGCGAGGCAGGACCGAGCCGATGGTGGCGGTCAGCGGCTCTACCATCATCGTAGGCTCTAACACCAACTACAGCGCGCCGATAGACAGTGCCTACCCGCCCGGCCTATTTGTGAGCCACAACATGGGTCGCTTGTTTCGGTTCCAGCCGGCTCCGCTGAGATTGCCATACACCACGGGAGCCGATCCAAGCGCCGCGGTCGCCGGAAGCGGTACCGTTTTCTTCAGCTATCTCGGAGAGACGCCGGCCTACTGTTCCAGCGGCTCCTCGGCCGTACTGCTCACTGCCTCGTACGACGCCGGCCGCAACTTTCGCACGCCGACGATCGTCGACAGCAACACCGCCGACGACAAGCCGAGCCTGTCGGTGCAGAGCATTCCACACGGAAAGGCTCACCTCTTCGAGACGTGGACGCGCTGGCACGGCAACAGCAGCGAAATCTGGTTCGCTCGTTCGTTGAACGGGGGCGCAAGCTTCAGCTCGCCCCGTAGGATGTACGGTTCAGCCGGTAGCAACTTCGGATCGGCCAGCGTGGTCAGCCGCCGCGGCCATGTCTGGGTCTTCTGGTCGAACACCCAGGGCGGCAGCCTCACGTCGCCATTGCCTAGCAGGATCCTCGAAGTCTCCTCGTCCGACGATGGCGCCCATTTCGGCAAGGTGCACAGCGCCACCCCCAGGTTCCAGTCCGTTCCCCGCATGGCCTCGCCCGGCTATCTGCGAAATCTGACGGCGCCCGCGGTCGCCATGAATCGGTCCGGCATCGTCTACCTGGCCTGGCCATCAGTTCACAAGCGCCTTTCGAACGGTTCGGTCGATGCGGACATCTGGCTGGAGCACTCGGTGTCGAGCGGGTGGAGCAAGCCCCTCCGGGTCAACGACGTTCGCCGAGGCGATCGCTTCATGCCTTCGATCGCCGTCCTGCGCGACGGCACCGTGGCGGCGAGCTTCTACGATCGACGCCGTGGCAGCCTTGACCTCGAGGCGGCGCGCGTAAGCTTGAGGCACGGAGGGCAGCACGTCGGCCCCAACGTGCGCATCAATCAGCGCTGGTCGCCGATCTCCGATATCTACTTCATCAAGCCGGGGACCACGTGCTTTAGTCCCGGCCGATTCTTCGGAGACTACATCGGCGCGGCGGCCGGGCCCGGAAACTCGGTTTGTCTGGTGTGGGCTGACACGCAGCTTCACCATCCGGATGAGACCGATTTGTGGTTTGCCCGGACGACGCTTCCATTGCCGCGCGACGAGGCCCGCCGCGTCCGGTAGCTGCCCTTTTTCCGCGCCCATCTCTCCGATGAAGAGGGGCCGGGATGGCCTCCGGAGACAACGACGGGTAATCCATGTGGCCCGCTAGTTCTATTTCTCCCGGCGCATTTACCGTCGGACAGGGCGATCTAAACGGGTCCATACCAATCCGTCCAGAGATCGGGCACGAGGCATGCACTGTGAATTGCATCAGCGCGGACTCGACCGTGTTGAACGCAAGGAGAAAACATGTCGAAGCTCACGACCCAACAGCGAGAAAACCTGCCCGATAGCGATTTCGCCTTTCCGAAGGAACGCAAAGAGCCGATCGAAAACGCGAGCCACGTGATCGACGCCCTGGCGCGGTTTGACCAGGTGGAGGATGTCACCGATCAGGAACGAGACGAAGCATGGAAACGTATCCTGGCTGCGGCCAAGAAGTACGGCGTGGACGTGCACGAGAAGGACTGGCGACAACTTTTTACCCAGAATGGCCGGCCTGTCCCGAAAAGCTGAGCGGGGAAATATCCACTAGCATACATTGATGGATATCGAGATTCAGTACTGTCGCGAGTGAGACTACTTCCCGGTGGCCTCCAGGTTGGTGGCCGACGTTATTCGTGACTTCGAGCCCCAGTTGTCATCGCTCTCGCTACGGCCCTTTGACGATGGGCGCTTTGTGGTGCGTGTCGATGGTCGCACCATCTACGACCTTGATCGTTCCGGCCGCTTTCCAAAGTACGAGCAGGATATTAAGCCTAAGCTCGCGAAGGAAGTGTCCTAGGCGGCTATCCCGGTGAGACGGGGGTGTCTGCGCGCCATCCCCCCGGTCACGATGCTGTTCGCGATCGCCCTGCCGGCGAGAGCAGCGGCCACGGGCCCGAGCGCTGCTGTTTTGTTCGGTAAGGAACGGGCGCCGGGAGGAACCGCGTCTCGGGTGATCGTTCCGGCCGCGACGCATATTCGCCATCGATCCCCTGCGTTCGCAACGTCGGTAGCGCTCGAGAGCGCCTTCGCAAGCGGCAGGTTTTCGAAGCTCAAGGCTGTCACGCCCAATCGCTTCATTGCGCGTGAGCTGCTCGGACGCTTCACCTACTGGAAGAACGAGGGGCTGCCGGAGCTTCACGTGGGAGTGGTGTACACGCACCGGCTGACGCAGAGTCGGATGGAGGCGACGCTTTCGTTCAGCGGAGATAGGCGCTCTCCCAGCGAGTACATGATCGCCGTGCTCGATACCTCGAAGCGGCCTTCTCGAATCGTAGGAACCACCACCGGATTGCAGGGAAGCTACTTTACGCGTGCCACCTGGTCTGTTACGCGAGAGAACCACTTCATCCTGTACCATAGCCCGTATCAGATTGCCGGATCCGATCGCGACGTGATCGCGGACCTCGAATATCAGCGCTCCATGTTTGCTCGCAAGTTCGGCGTCCGGCTTCCGCCGCTCGCGGCTTACTACCTGTATCCGACGCCGGCCCTGATGGCTCGCCTCACGGCCAGGGCATGCGGCGCTAACCCCGAGAACGTCGGCTGCACCAACCCTTTTGCCAGCCCTCCAACTATCCAGACCATCGAGTGGCCCAGCTACCACGAGCCCATTCATATCTACGAGCGCGCTCTCGAGCCGAAACCGCGTGGTCGGATTCACTGGGTGGCGCCGCTCTTCATCGCGGAGGGAATGGCCGTCGCGCTCGAGGATAAGACCGTCGACCCCCGGCTCTCCGACTACTGCTCGGATTTACTGTACGTGCCTCTGGATGAGTGCGCCGACGTAGCGCTTCGCCATATCGACCCCCAGGTTCTCCTCCGAGATAAGGGATTTAAGCACGCCGATGCGGGCTACGCGTATGCCTTGAGCGGCTCGTTTGTCAAATATATGATACTGAAGTACGGTTACCATGCCTTCGGCCGCTTTTACTACAGACTCGCCGCGCAGCCGACCGATGGGAAGAGCGACTACGACGTGGCGGCAAAGGCCGTCTACCACCGTTCTATCGAGCAATTGTTGTGGAGTTGGGACAAGCAGCTACGATCGGGCAGTTAGAATAGCCGGAATGCAGCCAACACGTCTCATCCTGCCGAACGGGCTCCGTTTGGTGCACTGCGCCATGCCCTCGATGCACTCCGTGGCCGTCGAGATTTTCGTGGGCTTTGGCTCACGCTACGAGCATCAGTCGAAGGCCGGGGTCGCTCACGTTATCGAGCACATGCTCTTCAAGGGCACCGCTCGTCGCCAGCGTCCGACCGACATCTCCGAAACTCTCGATGCCGTGGGAGGCGTCCTCAACGCCAGCACGGACAAAGAAGCCACCGTCTACTGGGCGAAGACGGCGCGAGAGGACGTTTCTCTGGCGGTCGATCTGCTGGCGGACATGCTCCAGCACAGTCGGCTCGTGCCGTTTGACCTTTCGCGAGAGAAAGCGGTCATCTGCGAAGAACTGAGCATGCTGGCCGACGATCCCCAGGATTGGGTGCACGTGCTGACTGACGATGTTTTGTGGCCGCGGCAGCCTATTGGTAGGGAGATCGCGGGCACCCGCGTCTCGGTCTCCAGTCTGCGCCGAGCGGACCTTCTCGAACATCTGGAGCGCTTCTACGGCCCGAATAACACTGTGATCAGCATAGCGGGCGGGATCTCACTTGCCGAGGCGCGCGAGCAGGTCGAAGATGCGTTCGCGGATTGGGCCCCGGTGGAGGCTGGAAATCCGATCCCGGCGATGCCCGGCGTTGCCCCCGGTCCTCGCCTCGAGCCGAAACCTATCGAGCAATTACATGTGTGCCTGGCGTATCCGGCCATTTCGCGTGCCCATCCGGATCGGTTTGGTCTCGAACTGCTTTCTAATATTCTCGGCGGCGGAGCCAGTTCGCGTCTGTTCGTCCAGCTTCGGGAGAAGCATGGCCTGGCGTATGACACCCACGCCTATACCACCCAGGTTTCAGACGCCGGGGCGCTCGTCGCCTATGCGGCCGGTGAGCCGGCCAAGGGAGGCAAGCTTCTCGCCGATCTTTACCGCGAGATTGACCGCCTCTGCACGCATCGCGTAAGACCCCGGGAGTTGGCGAACGCGAAGCAGTACTTCCGAGGCAGGCTGTTCCTCGGTCTGGAAGACACCCAGGCCGTGGCCGGATGGTTTGGCTCTCAGGAACTGCTCGAAGGCAGGCTCGTTGAGCCGCAAGATGTAGCGGATTCGGTGGACGCGGTGACGGCCGATGATCTGCTGCGGCTGGCGCAGACTTATCTGGATCCCGCTCAATCGCGCCTGGTCGCGGTCGGCCCTGTGGCCGGCCTTGGTCTCGAAGCTCAATTGGCCGGCGCCTGAGGACGTTGCTATGGCTGAGCAGTCGCAACAAACCCTGATCATCATCAAGCCGGATGCGCTACAGCGGGCGCTTATCGGAGAGATAGTCGCGACGTTCGAACGGAAGGGCCTGCGTCTGACTGCCTTGAAGCTGATGCGGATTAGCCGTTCGCTGGCGGAGCGCCACTATGCGGTTCACAAGGGCAAGCCGTTCTATCCGGGGCTGGTCGATTTCATCACCTCTGCGCCGGTGGTGGTGATGGCGCTGGAAGGCGTCAACGCCATCGAAGTGATCCGCCGGGTGCTGGGCAAGACCAATGGTGCGGCGGCCGAGCCCGGTTCGATCCGCGGGGATTTCGGCATTTCCCGCCGCAACAACCTCGTGCACGCTTCCGACGGCGCGGAATCGGCGCAACGCGAATTGAAGCTGTACTTCGCCGAGACGGATTATGTCACCTACGACAAGAACGAATTGCGCTGGACCTACGACTGGTCCGGCGCCAATCCCGAATAGGCGCCCGCGCCGCGCCGGCCGTCCCCTGTGGCGGGTCCAGAGACCCGCGCAAAGGGACATTGGCGGTGGAAGCGCTTCCGCCCGTGCGGCGATGGACGGAAGCGGCGCCCGACGGTTTCTGCGCTTGAGCAGCGCCCGACGGTTCCTGCGCTCGAAAGGAGATGGCGATGTGCTTCAACCTACACCCTGCCGGTGGCGGCCCGAACCGAGGCGGCGGTGCTTTCGGCCGGCCCCACGGCCGTGTCGCTCGTTTTTTGCCTGGGGCCTGGCTGCTCGGTGCGGCCAGCCTGGCCTTGGCGCTGAGCTGCCTGGCTCCGCGCGCTCTGGGCGCCGCCGACACCGATACCGCCACCTGGGTTGAACTCAAATTCAATGACGGCACCACGCTGGACGCCCAACTGGTGTCCTCCGACACCGAAAAAATCGTGGTGAATGTCAACGGGGTTGAAAAAATCTTTCCCATGACCCAGGTCGCGAACATGTCGATTCTCGACCAGGCGCCCACCCACCCGGCCGCTCCACCCACCCCCGTTGGCACGCCGACCGTCACCCCCCCGCCGGATGGCACCGCCATTCCAGGCGGCAGCGGCACTACCGGCGCGAACGAGGGCGACAGCGGCGGCGCCGGAAAGTCCATCGCCGTACCGGTGCCGGCCGTCGAGCCCGGCAAAACGGTGAAAATCTCGGTGCCCCTGCAATGGACCCAGAACGGCGACGCGCCCTGGTACAAAACCGATCGCGCCTCCAGCCTGCATGGCATGCCCGACTGGACCCGGGCCGCGCCCGACCAGGAAAAAACCATTCTGGACCTGATCGACAAGCTGGGCGATCCCGCCGCCGCCGATGACGCCCAGTCCAAGCTGAAGGACCAGGGCGCCGCGGCCGTTCCCTACGAAGTCCTGTTCCTGCTCGACTCCAACCCCGACCGCGCGCAGCGCTGCGCCAAACTGCTGATCGATCGCGGAGATCGCGATGTCGCGAAGTACCTCGTGGAGGCCTTGTACGCCACCACCAACGAAGATGGCACTCCCTTGAAGGCCTATCTCCAGCCCTACGCAGCCACGCTGGTGGCCGGCTGCAATCAGATGCTCGGCACCGACTTTCATCCCGATCCCAACCAGATCGGCTTCACCGCCGACGACTTCGTGACTGCCTGGAACGCCGGGTCAGATAAAATGCCGGCCCAGTTGGGCGAGCCGCCCTACAAGCCCGACCCTGCGCCGCCCAACGCCGCCGATCAGAAGGACGCCTGGATCAAATTCTTCCGCACGCTCGACCTGAAACGGGTGCATTTCGTCCAACCGGCGGAAGCGAAGGTGGACCTCACCCGCAAGTACCCGCGCGCCGACGATCCCGACGTCGATGCCGCCATCCGCGCCGACATCAAACTCCTGGCCGCCCCGCAGGAGACCGCCATCGAAGCCGCCAAGGCCCGCCTGCTCCGCCGCGACTGGTCGGTGGTCGCGCCCTACCTCGCGCAGTCGCTGGTCGAAGACAAAAATGTCACCTGCCGCATGGTGATTCTCAACATGGTCACCACCAAGGCCGACCGGCGCTGCACCTGGCACGTGCTGAAGGTGCTGGTTGACGCCTGGCCCAGCCCAACCAGCCTCCCGCCGGCCGGCAACGTCGGTCTGATCCGCCAGCTGGATGTGGTGCTGCGCACCCTGACCGGCTTCACCGGGCAGCCGGCCATACAGCCGACCTTCACTGGCGGCTACCGACCGGTGCAGGGATTCCTCGACTTCTGGAAACAGCACATGCTGGAATTTCCGGCCCAATATGGTGAACCTAAGCTGGACCCCAAACTGCCGAAGTACAATGACTATCTGAAAAAGCTCCGGACGGTCATCGACACCACCGGCGGCGGGGCCGCCGGAGACGGCGCGTCGGGAACCGGCGGTGCTCCGGGCCCTTGATGCCCGCCGGAGGCGGAGAAGGCGCCCCCGGTGGGAACTCGAACGTCCAGTTTATCGACGGCCAGTGGCGAGTGACGCGCTGGACATCGACGAATCCAACGCCTGCGCCGGGGACAGGCGATGCGGGGTCCGGCAAGCCTGCTGCGGCGGGTTCCAACGGGCCGAACGGGAAGGATCGCTAAGGTGCTGTACGAGGAAGGCCCGGGGTTTCTCCGGGTGAAAGTGCAAAAGGGCGAACTGGACGACCCATCGCAGCTCGTCCAGCAGCTCGAAGACATCGTGCGTTTCGGCTCGATCCGCGAACTGTACGTGGACCTGTCCGACTACGAGGGCCTCACCAGCCTGCAGATCGGCGCGTTGGTCACCATCCACATGACCGCCTACGAAAACCTGTGCCGTACCATCTTCGAAAACCTGACCAGCCGTGCGATCGAAGTCCTGTGTCTGGCCGGGGTCGACAAGCTGATCACAATCCACCACGGAGCGAACGTGCGCAAGAAATCCTTTGGCCAGTGAAGCAGGGGCAGCGGGAGGTTCGCCGACATGAGTTCCGACCGCTACGAGGGGCCTTCGCCACAGCGCAGCTCCAAAATCCCCGCCTGGCTGATCGTGATGTTGAGCATCCTGCTGGTGCTGGGCCTGTGCTGTATCGGATTCCTTGCATTCATGTTTATCGGCATCCGCAGCGTGGTGCATCGAGTGGGCGCGGAAGAAGTCCAAGCTTCCATGGCCGAACTTCAGTCTGAAATCGCCACCTACAAATCCGATTACAGTTTGTATCCGCCGTCCCTGTCCTTGGCTTTGTCTTCGGCCGGCGGCGTGCCGAACCAAGGGATAAGCACGGTGGATTCCCGCGACCCCGCCGGCACACCGCTCATTTATTTGCTGCCGGCCGACAACGCACTGCCCGGGGACATCCTGATTCACACCAGCATCCATGGCCCGCTGCCGATTCTCGCTGAAACCATTGATGGGAATCTGCTGGAATTCAAATCGATCGGTGCGTTCAAAGCGGCGCTGCGGCCACAGGAGGATCGCCTGCTCGCACCGGCCGCGCCGGTCGCGCCACCCGCGCCGTCCCCGCCGGCGGTTCCCGCGGTTCCGACGGGAGCGGCTGGCGGTGCACCCTGAAATTCTGTGATCAGCGCGAAGTGACCCATCGCGCGAGCAGTACAATCGCTGCACGCCAGGCGTTTTTCGGCCGCTCGCCTTTTTGTGTTCCTTCTGAATGGAAACTGCACCGCCCATGACCGCTCCCGTGACCCTGCTTTTTTTTGGCGACGTCGTCGGCCGCGCCGGCCGCAAGGCGCTGTGCGCCAAGCTCCCCGAATTGAAGGCGCAATATAAGGAGCGCAACCGCGGGCCGGTGGCGGTCATCGTCAACGGGGAGAACTCCGCCAACGGCAGCGGCATCACCCGCAAAATCGCCGACCAGATATTTCAGGCCGGCGCCGACGTGATCACCACCGGCGACCATTTTTTCCGCAATTCCGAATATGCCGGCTGCCTCGACGACCGCCGCATCCTCCGGCCAGCCAATATCTCGCCCAATGCCGCCGGTTTCGGCCACGGCATTTTTCAGATTCAGGACGATTCCGCCGAACCGCTGGCGCTGCTGGTCTTCAACCTGATCGGCCGGATTTTCATGGACGGCAACGACAGCCCCTTCGACGCCGCCGACCGCATTTTGAACGAAACCCGCGGCCAGGCCAAGATCGCCTTCCTGGACATGCACTGCGAAGCGACCTCCGAAAAAGTCGCCATGGGCTGGTACATGGACGGCAAGATTTCCGCCGTGGTCGGCACGCACACCCACATTCAAACCGCCGACGAACGCATCCTCCCCGGCGGGACCGCGTACCTGACCGATGCGGGCATGTGCGGCCCGTACGATTCGGTGATCGGCCGTCAGGTCGAACCGGTGCTGAAAAAATTTCGCACCGGCATGCCGGCCCGTTTCGATGTCGCCGAAAACAACGTGATTCTGTGTGGCGCCGCGATCACCGTGGAGCGTTCCAGCGGCCTGGCGCTCTCCATCGAGCGCATCAAACTCCCGGTCGCTCTGATCGCCGGCACGTAAAACGAAAGCCTTGAAGCGCCGCCGGGCGAGCCGATTGCGTGGGGTCGCAGGGGGGGGGAACAAGAGAAGAAAAGGCGCTCGCTTCGCTCGCACTGTTTTTGCATCGGTCAGCGACCGATGCCACAATGCCTCGGGCGGGCCATGGGAATGGATAGACTTGCGGAGCCGAAGGGACGGATCAAACGAAGAAGCCGGTCTGATGATTGGCGCTCCCAGGGAAGAGGAGCGCGAGGCGCGCTTTTCAGCGGAAACGCTCGGGGACTCGCTCGACACGGGCTGGTCAGCCCGTGCCACTTCGGAATGCGCTTGCGCGCAAGAAAAGAATAGGGCGCGCGCTTCGCTCGCACTGTTTTTGAATCGGTCAGCGACCGATGCCACAATGCCCCGGAAGGGCCATGGGAATGGATAGACTTGCGGAGCCGAATGCAGGGATCAGGCGAAGAAGCCGGTCTGATGATTGGCGCTCCCAGCGAAGAGGAGCGCGAGGCGCGCTTTCCAGCGGAAACGCCCGGACTTGTTGAACACGGGCTGGACACGGATTGGTCAGCCCCGTGCCACGACGGAGGCCGACGCTCCGCCGTGCCTTGTGCCCTTTCACCGCTCGGTTCGCCGGGCGACCACGAGCAAATGGGCGGCTCGTCCCCGCGCGCTCACCTGCCGCGCGTATTTCTTTTCCAGCGCCACCAGCCGCCGAACCCGCGCCTCGTCTTCGAATACGCCGCGCGCTTCGA
Organism: Rhodanobacteraceae bacterium; assembly: GCA_050738055.1. Taxonomy (GTDB): domain Bacteria; phylum Pseudomonadota; class Gammaproteobacteria; order Xanthomonadales; family Rhodanobacteraceae; genus 66-474. The sequence goes on along the minus strand of JBOHYT010000347.1, from coordinate 5,939 downwards.
GCTTCCGCCACGGCAGCACCGTCCGCGCGTAGCAATCCGCCACCGCCAGGCCCGCGCGGCGGCACAGCGCCTCCACCTCTTCGAAACTCCACGTCGTCAGCGGAAATCGCTCGGCCGGATTGTCGGTCAGCCAGGTCGTGCCGCCGGTCGCAAGCAACTGCTCCAGTTCGTCGAAGGAACCGTGCTCGGCGATCAGATCGAGACAGGCCAGCCGCTGATCGACGGTGAAGGCCGCGGCGCCGTCCGGCCGCAATACGCGCGCGAATTCGCGCAGCGCCTGCTGCGGATCGGGAGTCATCGAAAGCGGTTCGCCCAGCGCGGTGATCAGCCCGAACTGCCCGTCGGCCAGCGCGCTCAGATCGGCCACGTCGGCGCGCAAAAATTCGGGCGTCGCGCGCAACCCTTCGGCCTTGCGACGCGCCTGCTCCAGCATTTTTTCGCTCAGGTCGCTCAGGGTCACCCGGTAGCCCGACTTCGCCATCCGCAGGCCGTACAGCCCGGTGCCGCAGCCGAGGTCCGCCACGGGAATGCTCAGGTCCCGCGGCAGCAGCGGTTCGATCGCGCTCCATGCCAGGTCGAACAGCAGCCGGTGCAGCGGCGTCGCGTACACGTCGTCGTACCGTCCCGCCACCCGGTCGTGAAAGCGGCGGTTCGTTTCGAGCGTCCGAGCCGGGTCGGGGCGTCCGCCTCGCGGGGACGGAGTCGCGGGCGTGCCGTGGTCACGGTGCGGTCGGCGCATGGCGGGTTCTCGCGAAGGGAGTCACAGCGGGATCGGTTGTTGGCGTCCATCGCCGTGGGTGAGATTTTACACTGCGAAGGACCGTGTAGCGGCGGTCACCGGCGGCGACAGGTTTGCGCCGGGCTTGCGAATCTGCCGGATCCAGCCGCCGCCCAACACCAGGTCGCCGTCGTACAGCACGCAGGCCTGCCCGGGCGCGACCGCCCGTTGCGGCGTGTCGAATGTCACGCGGATTGCTGAACCCGCCGCCGCGCCGGGCGCCGGTTCGGCCCATGTCACCGTGCATGGCTGCGGGGTGCTGCGATGCCGGACTCGCGCTTCGCAGCGCAGTTCCCGCGGCGGCTCGGCAAAGGCCAGCCAGTACATGCTTTCGGCCTGCAATTCGGTGTACAGCAGTTCTTCCTCGCGCCCGAGCACCACCCGGTTCTGCGCCACATCCACATCGACCACATAGAGCGGTTCGCCGGTGCCGCCGCCCACGCCGATCCCGCGCCGCTGGCCGATCGTGAAGCCGACCGCGCCGTCGTGCGTGCCGAGCACCCGACCGTCGGTGGCGACGATCTCGCCGGCGCGGAAAGCCTCCGGCGCCTGCCGTTTCAGGAAATCCCGGTGCGTGCCGGATTTGACGAAACAGATTTCGAAGGACTCATGCTTTTCCGCCGTGTTCAGGCCGACCTCGCGCGCGATCTGGCGGACCTCCGCCTTGTTCGTGACCTCACCCAGCGGGAAGCGCAGATAGGCCAGTTCATCCTGCGTCAGCGGAAACATGAAATAGGTCTGATCCTTCGCGCCATCGGCGGCTTTGCGCAGCAGATAGCGGTCGCTGGCGGCGTTTTTTTCGATCCGCGCGTAGTGCCCGGTTGCCAGCCCGACCGCTCCCAAATCCTTCGCCCGCTGCATCAGATCCTTCGATTTCACCCGTTCATTGCACCACACGCACGGATTGGGCGTCAGGCCGGCCAAGTAGGTGTCGATGAAAGGCTCGATTACCAGTTGCTCGAAGCGTTCGGTCATCTCGAGCACGTAGTGGCGGATGCCCAGCCGGCGGCAGACTTCTTTGGCGTCGACGATATCTTGCGGCGAGCAGCACATGTCCGCGCGGGCCTTGCCGGTTTTGATTTCTTTGTCGAGGTCTTTGCAGGCCCACAGTTTCATCGTCAAGCCGACGACATCGAAGCCTTGCCGCACCAGCAACGCCGCGGCGACCGATGAATCGACCCCGCCGCTCATCGCGACCGCAATCCGAGGGGCGCTCATGGCTTCATCCGCCCGGCAGCACGGGCGCGGGCGTGGCCCGAATTTGGCGTCTGAATCCGCATGGCTGGCACCTACTACACCCTGTTGGCGAATACACCCTCGCGCCGCTATAATGAGCTGCGCCGGATGGGTCATTGTATGGGCCGGTTGGCTCAAGGGAAGGAAAACCGCGGATGTCCCCAAGCGATTCCGAAGTTCCGGCCGGCCCGACCTCGCCCGCCGCCCCGGCCGCCCCGGCCGGAAACCCGGTCGGTACGGCCAATTCCCCCGCAGGCGCAGGGAGTGCGATTGCCACCGGCGGCGCGTCGGCTTCGACCGCAACGCCCCGGCCGCGCGTCCACTGGTTCCGCGCGTTTCTGATTGCCGTTCCGATCGGCGCCGCGATGTTGGGCTGGTGGTACTACACCCATCGCTCGGCCAGCGCGCACGAGCAGTCCGAAATCGCCGTCGCCCAGCGCCTGGAACGAAGTTTTCCCACCCAGCCCGAGCGTGCCTACGGCGACTGGCGCGGCCTGATGGAAAACAACCACTCCTCCTCCAGCCTGAAAAATCGCGCCCACGATGAAATTCAGCGCCTGATCGATTCCAAGCACCTCACCGATCGCTACGATGACCTTGTCGCCACCAACCTGCGGGCCGGCGAGTCCGGCCTGCCTGCCGCCGAACGCTGCGCCCAGGAATTGATCTACCTCGACACCCATTTCCACACCGCGGAAAAGCCTGAACAGGGACAGGTGCGGCTGCAGCATCTGACCGCCATCGACGCCGGCTTCGCGGACGCGATGAACGACAAAACCGAACGCGCTCAATACGAGAAAGCGATTGAAAAGCTCACCGCCCTGTACAAGCAATATCCGGAAGCCGAATTCATTCGCCCGGTGATCGCCAGCTTGAACGTGGAAATGGCCGAAGCGCTCATCGACCTCGACAAGCTCGAGGACGCCGTCGAGCAATTCCGCGACGCCTACAAGGCCAATCCCCTGCCGCAATACCGCGACCGGCTCGTCGGACTGCAAGCCGACATCAAGCGGCTCGACCCGTCCAAGGATATCGCCGAAGCCCAGGCGGCCGAGAAAGCCTGCCAGTGGGACGACGCCCAAGCCGACTACGCCCACGCGCTCGAACTGCGCCCGTCCAACAAGGAAGCGCGCGCGGGCTACACGCGGATTCTCAAATTCTACGCTCAGGTGTTTCTCGACAACGCGCAATCCAAAGACGGCGAACTGACTCCGCAGGGCGCGAAATTCGTCAAGCTGGCCGAGAAAAACGGCAAACAGATTGCTCAATATGGCGACCCCGAACTGGTGCTCGCCCGCGCCGAACTGATCTTGGCCGAAAGCGAATTCGCCTCCGACAACCAGGAAAAAGCCAAGAGCGACGTCGACGAAGCCTTGGGCAGCATCGCCAAGGAGTACCGTCGCACCAAGGACGGCGCGTATCTGATGGCCCGCATTTTCAAGCTCTACTACCACCTCGCGCGCTATTTGAACAAGCAGACCGAGGGCCGTGAATCGCTTGCGCTGGCCGACCAGTACTGCCGCCTGGCGCTCGACCAGAAAAACCCGAAGGCCGCCGCCCTGTTCGTCCAGTTGCAGGAATTGGAACGAATCGAGCAGCAATCGAGCGACGCGGCCAAATCCGCCGGCGAGACCGAACCATTTGCCGTGAATCGGGCTGGCGATCCCCGCAATCTCGTGAACGAAGGACCGCTCAGCAAAGGCGCTCCGCTCGATTCCATCGCCGCCCAAAATGCCGCCGACAGGCCGCCAGTCGGACTGCCGGCTTCGCCCCCCGGTGAGAATTCGCTTGACGCGCCCGCCTCCAAGGCCCCCGCTTCCGGGACCTCGACCGCGCCCGAAAACACCACGCCCGCCACGCCTACGACGCCCGCCAACTCGCCAGCCGGCGACGGCCTGACAAAAGATCAATTGCTCCATCCGCTGCATTAATCTGCACCGGAACCGCAGGGGCCCGCGCCTTGCGTTCGTTCTCCCGTCGCTCCCCGCGTGCGCCTCCGTGACCGTGTGCTATGATGCGACCCATCCGCTCCGGCCACCGACGATCCGTTCGCCCGCCGTGTGAGCGGTCGGCGCCGGATGCTCCGGCCTGTCAGTGAGGACGAGGGCATGGCCGACCGGCCTATTATTCAACCGCGCGTGCTTTCGGGGTTCCGGGACTGGCTCCCGCAGCCGGCGTTCCTGCGCGAGACCATGTTGGGAAAAATTCAGCAGGTTTTCCGCGCCCACGGCTTTTGGCCGATCGAAACGCCGGTGCTGGAATACGCCGACATCCTCACCGGCAAGGGCGGCGAGGAATCCGACCGCATCCTGTATCGCTTCAAGGATCACGGCGAGCGCGACGTGGCGTTGCGATTCGATTTGACGGTGCCGCTGGCGCGCTATGTCGCGCAGCACCTGAATGAGGTCGGCCTGCCTTTCCGGCGCTACCACATCGGGCGAGTGTACCGCGGCGAACGCCCGGGCAAGGGGCGGTTCCGCGAGTTCACCCAGTGCGACTGCGACCTGCTCGGCCCCTCGGGCGCCAACGCGGCCGCCGCCGACGTCGAAATCCTGCTGACCCTGGCCGACGCACTGGCGGCGCTCGATGTCGGCCCCATCACCTACAAGCTTAATCACCGCGGCATCCTGAATGCCCTCCTGCGCCGGCTGGGCGTCGCCGAACACGCCGCGCACGTGCTGCGCTCGCTGGACAAATTCCAGAAGATCGGCCGCGAAAAGGTCCGCGACGAATTGCAGTTCGGCGCGCACGATTCTCCCGGCCACCCCGACGATCCGGGGGAGACCAAGACGGTCTTCATGAGCGCCGACCAGGCCGACCGTATTCTCGACATGGTCACCATGCCGGACGAAACCGGCGACGCCGAGCGGATCGAGCGGCTCGGTGAGCTGGTCAACGAAGACGAGGCCGGGCGGGCGGCCTTGAGCGACCTGGCGCAGACGGTCGAAAGCTGTCGCCGCCATTTTCCGGCCGGCGTGGCGGTGCGTTTCGATCCGCTGCTTGCCCGCGGCCTGGACTACTACACCGGCATCGTCTTCGAGGCGGTGCTCGACGCCCAACCCGACCAGGGTTCGATCAGCGGCGGCGGCCGCTACGACAACCTGACCAACGCCTTCAGCAAACGCAGCATCCCCGGGGTGGGGGGCTCGATCGGCATTGACCGCCTGATCGATGGCGTTGTCGAAGCGACGCTGGCCAAACAAGCAGCCGGCGGCGCCGGAACAACCGGCGGACCCATTGGCCCGGCGCCGGTGTTGGTGGTGCAATTCGAGGCGCGCTTTCTGACGCAATACTTCGACATGGCCACGACCTTGCGACGGGCCGGCATCGGTTGCGAACTGTTCGCCGACAAGGCCAATTTAAAAGCTCAGTTGGGCTACGCCGACACCCATGGCTTCCGGTTGGCCGTGATTGCGGGCGAAACCGAAATCGCCGCCGGCACCGTTAACTTGCGCAATCTCGCCACCCGTGAGCAGATCACCGTCAAGCGGGAGGATCTGGTCGCCGCGGTCCGGAAGCTGCTGGGCCCGGCCTGAGCTTTCTCCCCTGGGAGCGCCGCGCTCCAGCGCGGCATTTTGGATTTTCCTTCCGCTTCGCCCAACCCACTCTTGCGGCTCCGTGAGCCTGCCCACTCCCGGGAGCGCCGGCATCTTGCCGGCTCCGTCTCTTCGCGCCAACGGCGCGAGGTAACAGAGCCAGGGGTTGCCGGAGGTCATCCGCAGGCGCACCCCTGGTAGCGGTCGCCAGACCGCCCCGCGCGGGCCCCGTTTTATAAGAACTTCAGAAAATGTATGCTTTTTTCAAAATCGGCTCGCGGAGTTGTATCAAAAACAATGCGTTCGGTGGCGGTCGGGTGCGGTTCCGCGCGGTGCGGAGACGGCGATGCCATGGTCGCCTCGGGTCGCGCGGAAGAGCGCTTTGGGTG
>JBOHYT010000346.1:0-4128 GCA_050738055.1 Rhodanobacteraceae bacterium | reverse complement strand
ATCTCAGCGTGGCTGGAGGGGTGATCCTGCTGGCCTACGCCATCCATCGACGCGAACCGGTGTTCATTGGCGGGGAATCGGTGACGCTGCTGATTTTCCTGCGCAACGTGCAGATGGTATCGCGGCGGCGGCGTGGCTCTTGACCCCTGCGGGGTCGCAGCCCAGCGGCACGTCTCCGCCCGATGGATCCGCCGCGGCGGTCCGTGAGCCTTCGAGCGGTTTCACCGCCGCCAGCCACCGCAGCCACTCGCTCAACACGATCAGGGTCCAGATGCCCCGCGCGTGGTCGGCGGCGTGCGACTGGTGCTCGTCAAACAATCGAAGTGCCGCATCGGTGTGCAGGCCGGCGCCGGCCAGTGCATCGCCGGCGAGGTGCGCGTGCGCCCAGTCGCGCAAGGGTCCGCGCAGCCAGGCCGCCAGCGGCACCGACAAGCCACGCTTGCGCTGCCGGATCACGGAGCGCGGCAGGTACTGCAAGGCATAGCGCTTCAGGAACACCTTGGTGCGCAGCCCGCGAAGGCGCTGATCGGGAGACAGCGAGCGGGCGAATTCGATGACCCGTCGATCCAGGAACGGCGCGCGGATTTCCACGCCGTGCAGCATCGCGCCACGATCGGCCTTCGCCAGCAAACCCTCGGGCAGGGACTGGACGAAATCATGCTGCTGGAGTACGTCGAGCAGCGGCTGCCCATCCGGCGTGACCGGAGCCGGCGGCGGCTGCACCCCCAGCCGGCGCAGCCACTCAGGCGTGAGATTGGCCGTCCACAGCACATGGCGCGCAAGCCCGTCGAGGTGCTGGCCGCGGAGGAAGCGCTTGAGCAGGAACGACACCGTCATTTTCCGGTCGCTGACCGGCAACCGCTCGATCAGGGTTTGCAGGCTCCGGCGTACGGGCGACGGCAGACGCGCATACGAGCTCGCCAGCGTGGCGCCCGTGTAGGTCGGATAGCCAGCGAATAGCTCGTCGGCGCCTTCGCCCGAGAGCAGCACGCGAACCGGCGGCGCCACGTTTGCGGTCAGGTGCGCCAGCGGCACCCAGGCGGGATCGGCGAGCGGTTCGCCGGTGGTGCAAATCAAGGATCGGAGCGTGGCGGGAAAATCCTGTGCGCCGACGGTCACCGGCCGGAAGTCGCAACCCAAACTCTGGGCGATGCGGGCTGCCGTATCGCCTTCGTCGTAGGAGGCCTCGCCGAAGCGGATGCAGTACGCCGGCAGCACCTTTCCCGGCCGCAGGCTGCGGGCCACCGCCGTGATCAGCGCCGAATCGACCCCGCCGCTCAACAATACGCCGTAATCCGCGTCGATGTCGCTGGGGCGGCGCACCGCCGCCCGGAAGATCGGGTCGAAGCCGTGCGTCGTTGGCGCGGTCGCGCAAGCCTTGGCAGCGGGCATCTGCCAGTAGCGAACACGCTGCGTACGGCCGGCTTCGATGACGATCCTTTCGCCGGGGCGCACCTTGTGGCACTCCGCGAGCAGACTGTGCGGCGACGGGCAGTACCCCGAGCGCAGATACTCCGCCAGCGCCACGGAATCGAGCGTTGCTGTGCCGACGCCGCCTTGTACCAGCGCCGCCAGTTCGGAGGCGAACCAGGTCGCGCCGCGACGCTGCGTGTAGTACAGATGCCGCTCCCCGGCGCGGTCGCGAGCCAGAATGAGCCGCTGCGTGCGGGCATCCCACAGCGCGATCGCGAAGACCCCTTGCAAGTCCTGCAAGAAGTCCAGGCCGCGCTCCAGGTAGAGCGGCGCGATCACCGCCACGTCCGTGCTCAGCGGAATCGCGTGACCGCGGCGCGCCAGCCGTTCGCGCAATTCGCGATGATTGTCGATCTCGCCGTTGCAGGCTACGAGGATGCCGGAGTCGTATTCGATCAGGGGTGGATGCGCCTGATCCACGCCGCGGATCGCAAGACGATTCGCGGCCATCGACACGGGGCGTGCGCTCGCCATTGCGCAGCCGTCGGGGCCACGGTGCGCCATCGCCTGCAACATGCCATCGGTTGCCCGTTCGATCCGGGCGAACCCGTCGCTGGACGTGTCAGGGGCAAAGACTCCGCAAATACCGCACATGATCAAACCTTCCGTTGGATCGATCGGGTCATCTCACTCGCTCGCCATGGCCAGCGCCCGCTTGCGCCACACGCCGACGGTTGCGCTTTGCCGCACACCACACGCGGCGAGCGCCGAGGCTACTGCCTTGGGAGGGACAGACGTGTCGATGGCCAACAACGCAGGCGTGTGGTTGTGCACGGCGCGGCACAGCGCAGTGGTCGAATGATTGGCTTGCCAGGCGACGCCGAAGACGGGTCGGTCGACGTAAAGCCGCAGTCCCCAGGGCGTGTGCTCCTCGATGGCGTAATCGTGCGCGGTGTTTTCAACGAACACCAAGCGGGTGTAATCGTGTGGCGAGACCAAGGCGCTCAGTTGTCCGGCCGCAAGGTGCAAGTCGTGGAGTGGGTGCACCGCGTAGGCGACGACAGCCTTGCCTGCCAGCAGGACGGCGATCCAGAGTCCGAGCAGGAGCCGCTGGCGCGTCGACCCGAGGGCGACCCTCCGGCGCAGCATCAGCGCCAGCATCAGCGCCAGCGGCAGGAACAGCGGCAGTACATAGAGCGGGAGCCGTGACTGCGACAGGCAGAACACGATCAACGGCAGAACCAGCCATAGCAGCAGGAAGTACGCGGGCGCGCGCTGGCGGTGCAGGCGTCGCAGGGTTCCATTCGAAACGATTGCGCGCAGGCCGCGCCACAATGCGGGCCACCACGGCAGCGAGCCAACAATGAAAGCCGGGAGGTACGCGACCGCCCAGCCCCACATTCCCGGATGCCGCCGCATCTCGGAGGTGAACAGGCGGTCGTAAATCTCGCGATGCAGAAAGTAATGGAGCACCCCCGAATAGCGCAGCACGACGGCGAGGTACCAGCCAAAGCCCACCACCAGAAATGCGGCGATTCCCGGCACCGTGAAAAGCCGTCCCAATCCGCGCCAGCCGTCGCGCAGATACGTGAAGGGCAGGATCGCCAGCAGCGCAACCAGCCCGGGAGGTCCTTTGGTGAGAAACGCCAGGCCAAATCCGAGCCACATCACGAACAGGTAGCGCTTGCGGTGATCTTGTTCGCCGAACGCCGCGTAGAGGAAGCCCGCCATCGCCAACGCTTCGCACAGCGTCAACAGCACGTCGGTACTGACGACGTTGGCCGAGAAGAATGGCATTGCCATGCAGCCATAGACCAGCGAAGGCAGCCATGGCTTGAGGGGCGTGACCACGCGCCCCATCGCGTACAGCAGCAGCAGCGTGCCGAGAAACGCCAGCGCATAGGGCGTGCGGGCCGCCCAGGTGTTGCGGCCGAACGCCTTCATGGAGCCCGCGATGGCCCAGTAGGTCAGCGGCGGCTTGGAAAAGTTCGGCCGGTCCGCGCTGTAGGCGGGCACGAGCCAATCGCCCGAATCGAGCATCTGCAGCGCACCATCCGTGTAACGCCCTTCGTCTGTGCGCCAAAGTGCGCGCGTACCCTGAAACGAAAAGCCCAGCAGCAGTCCCAGCACGATGACCCAGATCAACGGAGTTCGGACGCGTCTTGTCAGAGCCTTGTTCACTGGGCGGTCCCGTCCCGGCTGATTCTTCGGTCGTCTGACGAACAGATTTGGTCGTTCTTTTTGGGCCAGCAGCGACCCACCGATCACCATCAAGAAGACGTTGCACATCAGTGCTTTCTGGTTGCGGCGTACTCACATACCGCAGTTGTCCGCCAGCTCGGATCACATGCAACGACGTACTTCTGCGTACGTCAGCGCCAAGCCATCATGCACCAGGAAACTTCCGGTTTGCTTAAGCCGCCACGCATGGCGACGGCCGACAGGCGTGGCGCGGAAGTGCCCGAAGCGCAGGTCAAGTACCGACTCCCGTTGCACGCCGCGGCTTGCGTACCGCGTACTGTTTGGCGAGTACCCACGCCGCACCGACGAACACTGGCAACAGCACCCACCACATGCCGAGCGGCGCAGGCAGCTTGCCGCTCGCGATGAAACTGCGTGCGAGCGTCATCAGGTTCATGATGATGAGATACGCCAGCACCCCGATCAGGATGCGTCCCACCGGCGAAGTGCGCGTGCCCTGGCGCGCCATCGGCA
>JBOHYT010000345.1:0-1385 GCA_050738055.1 Rhodanobacteraceae bacterium | reverse complement strand
CACTCCAACCGTGGGTCATTCGACCCACGGCTACCCACAGGCGGCCCCTTGCTGGGCCAAGAAAATTACCTGAAAGCAAAGATTTCTACAGAGGGGACTCAGGCGTGGAGGCGCACCTATCGCGCGGGCGCAGGCCTCACGGCCCCGGCGCGGGATCGCCGTGCGTGGCGTCGGGCGCGGGCTGAGGCGCCGGCGCCGTGACCGGATGGCGCTTCGCCTCCGCCGCCGCCGCGCGCGCTTCTTTTTGGTGTTGCTCGGCCAGCTTCAGAATGCTCACGAAATCCTTGACCGCCAGAATGGTGCCTTCCCGCTGCATCACCTCCAACTGCATGCCCTCCTGCCCGCGCGCGGCGCTGATCTGCACGCCTTCACGCTCCCAACTGCGCCGCTGCACGCAAGCCTTGATCGCGGCGATGACTTCGGCGGCGAGGTTGGTTTCGTCCAGGTTGTCGTCGCGGTTTTCGGCCATCAGTTCGACCAGTTCGTGGATGTCGATGGTTTCATGCCGATCCTGCGTGATGTTCGCATCCCGGGTGGTGACGATCAGCCGCGTTTCGTCGAAGGTCGTCTGGAGGTCCCAGCCGTCGAGCGTCAGCGCCAGCGCCGATTTCAGCGACAGGTCGCGGTTCATGTCGAGCGTCACCGTCCAGTTTTTGCCCGCCATCTGCTCCACCGCCTTGGGGTCCATCACGATGTCCACCGGCGATTTCTTGCGCAGATAGGCCAGGACCTTGTCGATCGGCACCTTGGTCAGCGTGATCGGCTTGATCCGCGTCCGCAGCGCCTGTTCGACCACCGCGTAGCGCATCGAATCGCCCGCTTCGATCACCACGCCGTCGAAGACCAGCGAGGCGTCCAGGCCGGTGGCGGACAGCAGTTCGTTGAGCACTTTTTCGGCGGGATCGTTGGCGGCGGACAGGCTGATGGTGAGTTTCTCCCGGTCGGCGTCCTTCAGGTCCGGCAGCACCGCCGCCAGATGCGGCGAGAGCGAAATGTCCAAGCCGGATACCTGCGCCAGCTGCTTGATCGCGTCGGGCAGAAATACGTTTTTCAGATCGATCGTCACCTTGGTCGTCGCCAGCGCCTGCCGGAGGTCCTTGTTCCAGGCGGTGGTCGCGCTGATCTCGCGGTAGATATTGAGCACCCACTCGCGGACGTCGGGGTCATGGTTGTACATGTTGCGGCGGAGGTCGGGGATGATCGCCTTGCCGCGGCGGATCAATTCGGCGCGGCAGGCTTTGCGGAAGGCATCGTCTTCGTCGACAAGCGAATCGATCAGGTCCTGCGCGGACATTTTGCGCGCGGTGGCGACCGGATCGAATGGCTTGGCGTCGCCGCCCGCATCGCCCGCGCCCCCCGCGCCGCCGCCGGCGTCGGCGTCGGCC
>JBOHYT010000344.1:0-11197 GCA_050738055.1 Rhodanobacteraceae bacterium | reverse complement strand
GACCACGCTGCTGGTGCCTTCCTTGACGCGCGATGCGGTGCGTTCGATGCGCTCGTGCGCGGCCGGATTGCGTGCGGCCTCGTTGCTGACTTCATTGTCCATGCTCGTTCTCCTCGAATGACGCGCCCGGGTGGCGCGGTGAAACCTGTCCTGCGTGCGCGCCCTCATCGGGGCAACGGAATGGTGGTTCTGTGCAACGATGTTGGGGGAACCGGGCTGAACCGGAGACACATGCCGCGACGAGCCGCGTGCGCACGCTCACGACGGTTCATGGATGCCCCATTGCGGCTTTCAGACTGTACACCCCGAGCCATTCGGCCTCACCCAATACATGACCGCGCAATGCCTGCTGCAGTTCCGGCCAGCCGAACGCCCGTGGCAATTCCAGCCGGGCGACGTCGAGGGCAACCACGCGGAACCGGTAATGGTGTGGCAGCGCGTCGTTCCACGGTGGGCACGGGCCGTCGTAGCCGAAATATTCACCCTGCATCTCCGGATCGGATGCAAACCAGCCGGTGTAATCGTTGCGCCCCTGGCGCGAACCGGCGGGGCCATCCGGATGCTGCTTGCCGTGCGGCGTAATGCCGTCGCTGCAGGTTCCGGCGGCGATTTCCGTGCAGGTCGTCGGGATGTCGACCATCAGCCAATGCGCGAAGTCCACGCGGGGCAGGTCGGCCGGCACCGTGCGGCCTTCCTGGTTGACGTCGTCGCCCCGGCTCGGCGCATCGCCATCGATGCACACCAGCGCGAAGGATTGGGTCGCCGCGGGCGCGCCGATCCAGGCGAGGTGCGGGTTGCGGTTGCCCGCCAGCGCGACGTGCTCGCTACCTTCACCCGGCTTGCCGAATGCGAATTCGGCCGGGATATTGGCGCCATTTTCGAAACTGTCGCTGGTCAGTTGCATCACGAATCTCCGATCTACCGGTCACATTGACGAGAAAATCAAGAACATTTTTGACACAGATAAAAGCGGATAAAAGCGGATAAAGCAATAATCGCAAAGGTTTTTCTGAAGCTGGCAAAAGCGAACCTGCTGATTTTCAACAGGCTTGAACCCGGATCAGTACCCAAAATGTCGTCATTCCGGGTTCCGGCCGAAAAAAGAACGCGGCCGGCCCCGGAATGACGATGTGGTTTGTTGAACTTCAGCGCGAATCAGGCAGTTTCTTGTGCCTGCGTCATCTGCTGCCACCCATTCTGATCCGTGTGCTCTTGCTTTTATCCGCTCCTATCCGTGTTGATCCATGTCAAAAAGCTTTTTTGCTCTTGCTTTATCCGCTCTTGTCCGCGTTGATCCGTGTCAAAAGCGTTTTCGCTCTTGGCTACATCTCATCCAGCACCGCGAACGCCTCGGCAAACACTTCACGGTAATGCGCCGCATGGCCGGGCGGAAAACTGACCGGCAATCCACCGCGGCCCTTGCGCGCGCCGCGCGCCATCGCTCCGGACGCGAGATCATCGAGATGCAGGAACACGCCGAGCCGCAGCCGCATGTCGCCGTCGGTGGCCAGCAGGTCCGGATCGACGCGGAAACTCGGCAACAACGTCGCGGCGAACGCCAGATGGGTCGCAGCCAGCTTGAGCCAGCGCGCGCCGACCAGCGGATCCGTCATCGCGAAACCTTCCGCCCAACCAAAGCCCAGCCAGTCGATCAGCATGTCGTACGGCTCGCGTTGCACGATTGCCAGGCGTACGCCCGGCAGCACCCACCGGAGCGCCGGAACCACCCGCGCATCCAGCAGCGGAATCCAGTCGACCACCTGCGTTGCCTCGGCCACGCCGGCACGTTGCAGCGGACGCCGGTACCGCCGTGCCAGCATGGCCATGGCCGGCTGGTCGAGCGATTGCAACAGCCGCGCATCGAAGGGTGCGTTCACGAAATCCGGCGCCGCACCGAAACGCTCGCGCCGCACGAACCAGCCCGGCTGGTCGGCCAGCAGCGCCGCGACCTGCGCCACGCCCGAACCCGGCAGGCCACACAGCAGTACCGGCGCTGCGCCGCGCGTCTCGGCCAGTCCCGGCTCCGCGGCGAGTCGCTGCAACCGGTCGCGCAACGGATCGTCCAGCGACGGCAAGTCGGGCAGTTCACCGGGACTCAGCCGCTGCGCCGCGAGGAAGGCATCGGCCGCGGCCGGCCACTGTTCGAGCGCGTCGCAGGCGAGGCCGAGCAGGCGCTGCCGGCGTCGCGCGAGTTGCAGCGGTTTCCCTTCCAGCGAGGCATCGTCGATCCGCTGCAGCCGCTGGACCGCAGCCGCGGGGTCGCCCGCGGCGAGCGCACCGCGCGCACGCAACATCGCCAGTGCCGGACGTGGCGAGGCCGCGGCGTGCTCGGCCATCGCGAGCGCCGCGTCCGTGCGCCCGGCGCGGTCGAGCGTCAGTGCGTGCTGTGCCTTCAAGTCGATGTCGTCGGGCCAGCGCGTCTCGGATCCCTCCCACGCCGCCAGCGCTTCGTCGTAGCGTCCTGCACGGGTCAAGAGGCGCGCGAGCTGCGCGTGCGCCTTCGGACTGTCGGGATAAGTCGCCAGGTGCCAGCGAAGGTCGTCGATCGCCTGCTCCACGCGCCCGCTGCCGGCCAGGGTTTCGGCGCGTCGGATCGCGGCGGTGTGCAGGCCGGACTGCACGCGCAATGCCTCGTCGTATTGCGCGATCGCGTCGTCGTGGCGGCCCTGCCCACGCGCGATGTCGCCGAGCCCCGTGCGCGCCGCGCCGATCTGCTCGCCGCGCGCCAACAGCGATTCGTAGATCGCGGCCGCTTGCGGCAACTCGCCCTTGCGCACGTGCAGTTCCGCGCGCAACGCCTGCGCACGCGGATAGTCGGGCTTCACGCTCAAGGCGTTGTCTGCCGCCTTGGCGGCGAAGTCGAGCATGCCTTCATCCAGCATCGCCCGGGCATAGCTGGTCTGGATCCGCGGATCGTCCGGCGCGAGGCCGGCCGCCTGCGTCAGGAGTTGCAGCGCGCGCCGTGAATCTCCGCGCAACCGCGCAATGTCGCCGAGCCCGGTCAGCGCCTGGACGTCGTTCTCGTCCGCGCGCAACGCCACCTTGAAATGACTTTCGGCCGCATCGAACTCGCCGCGCAGGAACGCGACCTGGCCGAGTCCACCGTGCGCCGCGGCGAGGTTCGGGTTCAACTGGCGGGCCTGATCGTAGGCGACGTACGCGTCCTGGAGTCGGCCCTCGGACAGATACATTTCGCCGAGCGTATGGCGGCTGGTGGCATTGTAGGGGTCGAGTTCGCCGGCGCGCTGAACCAGCTTCATCGCTTCGGGCAGGTCGCCGCGCTGGCCGCGCAGGATCCCCAGCAGGTGCAGCACCTCGGGACTGTCCGGGTTCTCCGAAAGCAGCCGGCGGTAGCCGTCCTCGGCCTCGTCGAGCCGACCGTTACGGTGCAGTTGGACCAGTTCTTCGAGCATGGGGAGGATTATGGGTGCGATTGCTATGCCGTAAACCTCAACTCTCCTGCGATGTAATCCTCGACGTAACTGTCGAGGTGCCAGTCGCGGATAAAGCCGCAATGGCCGCCGCGTTCGGTGATGGTCAGGTCGACGCAAGCGGGCAGCGGCATATCGACGAGATCGGAGGCGGGGCACACCGGGTCGTCGCGCGAGGCCAGGATCGAGGTCGGCACCGCAAGCTTTGCCATTCGGCCGCCGGCCAGCGAATAGCCGTCCAGATAGTTGTCGAGGCTGCCGAAATCGGTATGCCGCAGGACCAGCGCTTCGGTGAGCGTGCGCAGGGTGCCGGCGAGGTCCTTGCGCGTGAACAACTCGGTGTCGGCGAATGCGCGTTGCTTCAGTTTCAGGGTTCGCCGCCACTTCCACCTGAAATAGTCGTGGTACAGGCGCGGCCCGTGTTCGAGCTGGAACAATCCGGCGTGCGGATCAATCACCGGACACACCGCAATCACGCGCGCGAGTTCGACGCCCGCGCCGGGAGCGCGCAACGCCACCCGCAACGCAAAATTGCCGCCCAGCGAGAAACCCGTCAGCGTCAGCGGTCGCACCGGATACAAGTGCTGGATTGCGCGCAACGCGCCGACCACCTCGTCGATGCGACAGGAATGAAAGAGTCCAGGGTTCAGCGCGTGGCTGCCGCCGTGGTCGCGGAAGTTCAGCCGGAACACGTCCCAGCCTTCGTCGAGCAGGCGCGCGCCGGTCTGCAACAGGTACGTCGAACGCGTGCTGCCTTCCCAGCCGTGGAACAACACCGCGAGTCCACGCGGCCGCGACTGCACGTTCTGCGCGGTGTGGCAACCGGTCAGCCGCACCGCGTCGCCGCAATCGAGCGTGATCCATTCGGCGTCCTGTTCCATTCGGCGCGAATGCCGCCTTCGTACCAAGCGGCGCAGCGCGCTGGAGGCCAGGATCGATTGCACGTGCGGGCTGCGCAGCCACCACGGCGGCTGGAAATCGTGGTCCACCGCCGCCCTCATGCCGACAGGCCCAGCACCTGCGCGATCTCGGCGCGCGCGGTTTGCGCCATCCGGCGGCGGCCGCCTTCGACATCGAACACCACCGGCTGCAGGAAGTGTACTTCGGCCGTCAGCGAGCGCGTTGCCAACACCCGGAACACGTTGTGCAGGAAACTCTCCCCGGCGGTGAACAGCATCTCCGGCGCGGGCCTGCCATCACGCATGTAGCGCAGTGCAACCGGTTGCACGGGTGCCGCGGCGTCCAGCGCGGCCTGCAGGATGCGCGCGTGGAATACCTTCAAGGTCCCCGCCGGCGCCGCACCGCCCTCCGGGAACGCCGCGATGCTGCGCCCCTCGCGCAGCCGCCCGCTCATCACCGTCATCACCGCTGCCAACGAATTCGTGTTGCCGCGCCGGTGGAAGATCGTGCCGCCGCGCCGCGCCATCCAGCCGACCAGCGGCCAGTGGCCGATCTCGGCTTTGGCCACGAAATCGGCGGGACGGATCGCGTGCAGCACCGTGATGTCCATCCACGAACCGTGGTTGGCGACGAACATCACCGGGTCATGCAGGGGCTGGCCCAGCCGCCGCACCCGCACGCCTGCGAGTCGCAGGAAGATGCGCGACCAGTTCGTGAGCAGCGTGGCGCCGGCGGTACGTGGCTGCGGCCCGTGCGGCAACAACGGGATCGCCGCAAGGCAACCCGCGACGACAACCAGCAGCAGCAACGGCAAACGCCATGCGCAACGCCATACACCCAAGTTCTCTCCGGCCGGCGTTGCCGCCGCGCCTCCCACTGCTCATGTCGGGACGTTACTTTAACGTGGGACTGGCGTCACGCGCAGCCTTCGGCGCTTCGGCTTACACTGGGTGGCGTGGAAACGAGGACCTTGCCATGAACACCACGCCGCGCCGCGTCGAGCACCAGCACACCGACCGCGGTTACATCCCGGTGTACGCGACCGGCATCGTCGAGCAGCCATGGGACGACTACACCCGCACCGACCACGACGTGTGGGCGCAGTTGTTCCGCCGCCAGCGCGAAATCCTGAAAGGCCGCGCCTGCCGCGAGTTCCTGGAAAACCAGGAGCGCTTCGGCATGTCGCCCGACGCGATCCCGAAGTTCGACGATTTGAACCGTGTTCTGAAAGCCGGCACCCACTGGGAAATCGTCGGTGTCGAAGGCCTGTTGCCCGACGAAGTGTTTTTCGACCATCTAGCCAACCGGCGTTTTCCGGTGAGTTGGTGGATCCGCAAGCCCGAGCAGCTCGATTACCTTTCCGAGCCCGACCTTTTCCATGACCTCTTCGGCCACGTGCCGATGTTGCTGAACCCGGTGTTCGCCGACTACGTGCAGGCGTATGGACGAGGCGGCGTCAAGGCGCACAAGCTGGGCGCGGACGCGCTGATGAACCTCACAAGGCTGTACTGGTACACCGT
Source organism: Rhodanobacteraceae bacterium (assembly GCA_050738055.1). GTDB lineage: Bacteria > Pseudomonadota > Gammaproteobacteria > Xanthomonadales > Rhodanobacteraceae > 66-474. The sequence continues at coordinate 5,346 of JBOHYT010000344.1, read as the reverse complement.
CGAGTTCGGGCTCATCGACACGCCCGACGGCGTGCGCATCTACGGCTCCGGGATCGTCAGCTCCAGGGGCGAATCGATCTACTGCCTCGAATCGGACTCCCCCAACCGCATCGGCTTCGACCTCGAACGCATCATGCGCACCCAGTACAAGATCGACACCTACCAGCAAACCTACTTCGTGATCGACAGCTTCGAGCAGTTGATGGATGCGACCCGGCCCGACTTCACCCCGATCTACGCGCGCCTCAAGGACCAGCCCGCTTTCCCCGCCAACTCGGTGCAACCCCGCGACCGGGCGATCCATCGCGGGACGGGGGAAGGCTGGGAAAAAACGGACGACATTTGATGGTTGCCCAGTCTGCGGGTCCAGGCGAGAAGCCCGTAGTCCGTAGGTTGGGGTGAGCGGCTCTTTCGCGAACCCCAACAGACAACGAACGACGTTGGGTTTCGCCCAAAGAACCGGCTCAACCCAACCTACGGCATGAGTAGGGCGGGTCTCGACCCGCCGTGGTCCTTCGACGCGTCACGACCCGTTCGATGGCCTCCCGCGCCGCACGGCGCTGACCTCCAGCACCTGCGCGATCTTTTCGCCGTCCCAACGATACATCAGGTGCTTGCCCTGCACGCAGGGTCTGGCGAGGTCGGGATAGAACAACGCTGCGCATTCGCCGCCCTTGCGGCGGACGCTGTCGTAAACAAGCCCGTTGGATCCTTCCCCGCGAAGCTTGGCACCCAGCTTGCGTGGGGCGACATAGCTCGCCGGATCGTGTTCGGCCTTGAAGCCACCACGGATGTCGTGCAGCGTGCCGTGCACGCCCGTCACATAGGTGCGCATCGTCAGGTCGATCGGTGGTTCGTGCGTCGCGGCCAGAAATTGTTCGCGGTGGAACACGGTTTCCTCGACCGCGGTGTCGAACTCGTGCGCGAGATACAGCACGCCGTAGCTGCCATCGGAAAACCGGCTGCCTTCGGGATTGACGTGCGAGAACGCGGCCATCAGCGGTGTGGTCCCCGGACCGCTGACGTGGTGTTCCTTCGGCACGTTGGACAATTCACCCCATTCCTCGCGCAGCCGCGGATTGGTGAGCGCCTCGATCGCGTACAAGGCATCGAGATCCTTCGGATCGGCGATCGCGTCGAACACGCCGACCGGCGGGAAACGGCTGGGCACGATTCGGTACGCGCGTTGCCAGCGAAGGCGGTGGAGGGGCGGATCGGTTTGCGGCATCGTGGCAGCACGTAGGTTGGGGTGAGCGGCCTCTTGCGAACCCCAACGATGTCGGTCGGACGGTCGGTCCGATGTTGGGCTTCCCCGATAAAACCGGGTCAGCCCAACCTACAAATACTCGAACCCTCATCCGGCGCTACGCGCTGCATCGACCTCGCACATTCAGAGCGAGAACGCACCAGCTACCATCCATGGTGCAGGGCGCCGGCCCGATTATCCTTGGCCGGGCGTTCGCGCTGACTCACCCACGTTGCGCATCCAGGTACTGCCGCACGACGTACAGGTCGGCGACGTTCCCGGAGAGCATGCGCTCCAGTGCGGACTTGCCGCCGAAGGTCGCTGCGCGGTTGGGCCTGCGCAGCCATGCGTCGGCACGGTCGGCCTGCGGAAACAGGATCGCCAGCGCCTTGAAAATGCCCAGCAGGTAGCTGATGCGTTCCAGCGTATCGTGCGACAGCGTGCCATCGCGTTCCCGCTTCCACTTGTAGAACGTGGATTCGGGCGGGTCGCCCAGCAGCTTGCGCTGGTCGGCAATGCGCAGTTTCCAGCGTTCGGCCAGATTGAAGAACGCACGCAACGCCGGACCTGCCAAACCGGATTCCGACTGCACTGCATACGTGCCATGGGCATCTTCGATGCGCAGGGGGCTTGTCACTCGAATGACTCCACAAAAGAAGCTTGTGGATATACTACTGCATGTGTGCACTGAAGACAACTGACCGCTGTCCGGCATTCATTCGACCATCTGGCGCGCGGCGCCCACATGTGCGAGGTAGGCATCCAGTCCGCGTTCGGGCACATCGGCGAAGCTTTCCCCGGTGGCCGAAAATTGCATGCGGTCGAGGCGGAAATTGCGGAAATCCTGTCGCATGCGGCACCACGCGCCCAGCGTCCACACGTGGCCCCAGCAGGCCAGGCACAGCGGTTCGATTTCGCGCGTGCTCACGGTTTCCGCTTCGTCGCGGTAAACGATATTCAACACGCGATGTGCGCCGATTGCTTCGTGCAAGGCATCCACGGTGCCGGATTTCGCTTCGTACCAGCGCTGCGGCACGAACACGCGCGAGTGTTCCGCCCGCCCGCGCAGTTCCGCGGGCAGCACGGCCTCAATCTTGAGCAACGCCGATTGCGCGCCTGCCGCAAGCTTCTCGCCCGCAAACGCACGCACGAAACGGGTTCCGACGACCAAGGCTTCCAGTTCATCGGCGGTGAACATCAGCGGCGGGATGTCCGACCCTTTGCGCAGCAGGTACCCGACGCCGGCCGCGCCCTCGATCGGCACACCGGAGGTTTGCAGGTCGACGACATCGCGATACACCGTGCGCAGCGACACGCCCATGGTTTCTGCAAGTCGCCGCGCCGGCAGCGCGGTGCGGCGGCCTTGCAGGGCGTGAATGATCAGGAACAGGCGGTCGGCGCGGCGCACGCGGGCATTGTGAGGCGCCGACACCGCCACGTCCGGGCTGATTATCCGTCGAGGCCCATTTCCTTCGCCAACGCTGCGTCCGCCTTCTGTGCGCGCTGTTGCGCGGGACGTGCCATCACCCTGTCGATGTACTGCTGGATGACAGGCGTGGCTTCGAGCGTCCCGAAACCGGTAACCCAGCGCAATGCGTTGCCCCACATCACGTCGGCGGCGGTGAAGCGTTCGCCCAACAGGTACGGACCACGCGTGATCGGAGCCATGATGGCCCTGATCACGTCGTCGAAATTGCCGTAAGGCAACAGCATGTGCGGACCCGATTCGCGCTTCAGCGCCTTGTCCGCGATTGCGGGTTCGAAGCACGCCGCGTAGAACACCAGCCAGCGCAGGTACGGGCCGCGCTGCGAATCATCGGTTGTCGGCGCCAAACCGGCCTGTGGAAACAGGTCGGCGAGCCAGATGTAAAGGGCGATCGTCTCGGTCACGATCGCGTCGCCGCGCCGGACCGCCGGGACCTTGCCCATCGGATTGACGGCCAGGTATTGGTCGGACCGTTGTTCGTCGCGTTTGAAATCGATGGGACAGACTTCGTAATCCGCACCAAGTTCTTCCAGCAGGGCGCGGGTCATGCAGGAACGGCTGTGGGGGTTGTGGAAAAACACCAGGGATGTGTCGTTGTTCATGATCGCTCCGGGAAATGGATGGAGGTTTGCGGCACGCTCGCCGCAGGTTGCGGGATGCGCGCACAGTGTGCCCGGAGCCTGCTGACAGCGTTCTGTCAGCAGCCGGTGGCAACGCGTCGCCGAAGCCGCAACAATGGCCGGCCCATACAAGGAGCCCGTCATGGAGCCAGATTTCCGAGGACATGTTTCGTTGACGCAATACCTGATCGAAGAACAACGCCGCCACGGCGCCATCAACGCCGAGCTGCGGCTGCTGATCGAGGTGGTCGCGCGCGCCTGCAAGCGGATTTCGATCGCGATAGGAAAGGGCGCGCTCGGCGGTGTGCTGGGCGACGCGGGTACCGCTGATTCCATCAGCGTGAATGTGCAGGGCGAGGCACAGAAGAAGCTCGACGTGATCTCCAACGAGATCCTGCTGGAGGCCAATGCCTGGGGTGGCCACCTCGCGGCCTGCGCGTCCGAGGAAATGGCCGATCCGTACCCGATCCCGGATGCGTATCCCAAGGGCAACTACCTGTTGCTGTTCGATCCGCTGGATGGCTCCAGCAACATTGACGTGAACGTTTCAGTCGGCACGATCTTCTCGGTGCTGCGTTGCCCGGAAGGCGTGGCGACCCCGGCGGAGAAGGATTTCCTGCAACCGGGCACCCGACAGGTCGCCGCCGGTTACTGCGTGTACGGACCGAGCACGCTGCTGGTGCTGACCACCGGCCACGGCGTCAACGTGTTCACGCTGGATCGCGAAGTCGGAAGTTTCCGGCTCACGCACGCCAATGCGAGCATTCCGGAAGACACGTCCGAGTTCGCGGTCAACATGTCCAACCAGCGCTTCTGGGAAGCGCCGATGCAACGCTACGTCGCGGATCTGTTGGCCGGCAAGACCGGACCGCGCGGACGCGACTTCAACATGCGCTGGGTCGCGTCGATGGTGGCCGACGTGCACCGCATCCTCACGCGCGGCGGCATCTTCATCTACCCCCTCGACGAGAAGGTGAAGTCGAAGGGCGGCAAGTTGCGCCTGATGTACGAGGCCAATCCGATGAGTTTCATCGTCGAACAGGCCGGCGGCGCGGCGACCACCGGGCGTTCACGCATCCTCGATGTGCCGCCGACCCAACTGCACCAGCGCGTGCCGGTGTTCCTGGGTTCGAAGAACGAAGTGGCGACGGCGACGAAGTACCACCTCGACGCGTAAGGCGGGAGCATCCTCGTAGCGGCGGAACCCGCCGCTTTCACCCCCTTCCACAGGAAGGGGGTCGCGACATCTGCGCCGGCAGATTGTCGCGGGGGGATGCTCGTTACACCCTTCCCGTGACCGGAATCAGCGCACCCGTGATCGCCGAAGCCTGCTCCGACAGCAAGAACACAATCACATCCGCGAGTTGCTCCGGCTTCACCCACTTCCCGAAATCCGCCTTCGGCATGTCCTTGCGATTGGGTGGCGTGTCGATGATCGACGGCAACACTGCGTTGACCGTGATGCCACGCCCCTTCAATTCCTCGGCGAGCGCCTCGGTGAAACGCATCACGCCGGACTTCGATGCCGTGTAGGCTCCGACGCCTGCGCCGGCCTTCAACGCAGAAGCCGCGCCGATGTTGACGATGCGCCCGCCATCGGGCAGGTGCGCCAGCGCCGCCTTGCTGGCCGCCACCGCGGTGCGCAAGTTGATGCGATACAAGAGATCGAACGTTTCGGGACTGCCGTCGGCCAGCGTTTCCCAGCGGAAGGTGCCGGCGATGTTGACCAGCGCATCCAGGCCACCCAGCGCTTTCGCGACCGCGTTGATCGCGGCTTGCGCTTGCGTGGTGTCGGAGAGATCGACGCCACCGAAGCGTTTTGCGGAACCCAGATCGACGCCAGCCGGCGGCGCATCGGCACGGTCGATCGCCGCGACCTGCGTGCCCGCTTCCAGCGCGGCCTGCACCCCCGCTGCCCCGAGCGAACCGAACGCGCCGGTGATCGCAATACGTTTGCCTGCAAGGGACATGGCGGCTCTCCTGCGGCGCCGCGG
>JBOHYT010000343.1:0-5101 GCA_050738055.1 Rhodanobacteraceae bacterium | reverse complement strand
GTCTTCGGGGTTGGCGCCTTTGTATTCGCCCTTGCCCCCGACGAGTTTTCTGTGGTGTTCCTCGAAACTATCGGATATGTATTTGAGAAAGATCAGGCCGAGTACGACGTGCTTGTATTCGGCCGCGTCCATGTTGTTGCGCAGCTTGTCGGCCGCCTGCCACAGCTTGGCCTCGAAGCCGAGATTGGCGCCGTTGCCCTTGCTGATGCCGGACTTGCGCGGCTCCCGTCCTGCGTTACTGGCTTTCGCCATTGCCTCCCCCTCAACGAAAAGTGCGGCCCAGCGGGCATGGTACCGCCCGGCCTGGCGTTGCGAAAAGGAAAGTGAGTACGGAAGCGAGTAAGGCGCTGATTGGCCGATGCTGTCTTAGCCATGCATCAATCGGTTATGGAGCGAGTAATGCTCCCGTCCGCCCGCCATTTCCAGGTTTCACGGCGCCGCAAACTCGCTTTACACAAGCGGCGCAGGCGCAATGTCTGCATCCGTCCCCGACGCGATGGGACTGTTCTCGGACTTCGCCGGCCACGAACCGCAGATCGAACCGCTGCTCAAGCGGCGCGGGCTCGACTCCACCGACGGATGATCCAGAAGTGATCGCGAAGGTCAGGTCCACGCTCGTGGGCCTGACCCTCTTGCGGATGCCGGATCAAAACTTCACCGCGCCCTGCAACATCACGCTGCTGGTGCCCAATTGCTGGCCCTGCTCGCGCATGTACCCGAGGTGCAGCCCGAAGTCGGAGGTTGGCCACAACGAAAGACCGGCCCGCACTATCGCGGTATTGCGGGACAAGCCGATGCCTTCCACCGGCAGCCAATCGTTGAAGCCGGTGAAGCTCGCATCGAACACGCTGCCGTACTGGTGCAACGTGTGCTGCCAGCCGGCACTGCCGTCGAATTCCATCCGCATCCCGTTGGCCAGCCACCACGCACGCGTGGTGCGCAAGCCCAGTCCCGACTGCAGGCGACCCGTCGCACGCGCACCGGCCGTGAGGCCATACCCCAGGCCACCCTGCTCGGTGAAGCCACCCAACTCGAGACGCTGGTAGCGAACGTCAACAAACGGCACGACCCGCGTCGCGCCGATCTGGAACAGGTGACCGCCTTCCAGTGCACCTGACAGGTAGTGGCCCGAGGATCCGGTACCCACCGGCAGGCCCAATGCGCCCAGTTGCAGCAGACGTTGCATGTCCTCGCGGTACCAGCCGCTCGTGACCTGCGCGCTCGCGTACCACGGACCGTTGACCACGCCGCCATACATCGCGACGTGGTTCATCCACGTGCGATCGTGGTCCCAGGCGGCGTCGAGCTGACCGAAACCAAGGCTCTGTCCGGCCGCGAAGCCGAACAGTGCGTGCGGGCCGACGCGCATGTCGACACCCGCCATGCCGCCGCTGCTGCGGAAGGTCACCCCCGCATAACCGCTGCGTTGCAGGTTGCCCTGCCAACCGAGGTTGCTGTACCAGACGCCGGGGCGTGTCCGCCCGCCGAGCAGATCATCGAAATGTTCGGACAGCGCGTTGCCTTGGGAGTCGATGCCGTCAAACAGCATCGCGGCACTGGCCGCGTGCAACTGGCCCGAAAGGCTTTCGAGCGTGGCGTGCGCCGCCGCCGGCGTGGTACTGTGCTGGATCGCGCCGGCACCTTGCAGCACGCCAGACGAAGGCGTGCCTCCGGATGCCATCGTCGCGTTGATGGTGTCGAACCCGACCTGCACACGCTGCGCCGCGCCAACCGAAGCCGGGTCGACGATGCCCATGGCCGCCGCAGCCACGCTGATGTTGAGACCGGTGGTGTCCAGCCACACCTCGTTCGCGTTGTAATAAATCGTGTTCGAGGTAAACACCACCCCGGGGTCCTTGACCAGTTGGCCGAACGTACCGCTGACGCCCGCCGCGGCGGTGAGCACGTCGGTATGGGTATTGGCGACATAGCCACTGTCGGCGCCGGTCACTTCCAGCGTGCCGCCATTCAGCGTCGCGGTACCCGTCACGGCAAGCTTGCTGCCGAGGCTGACCGCGAGGGTTCCCGTCGAGGCCTGGGTGTAATTGCCACCGACATTGGTTGCGCCGCCGTTGCTGCCGTGGACGGCCACCTTGCCCGAATTGGCAAGGTCACCGGCCACGCCCGGAACGCCGTCCAGCGTGCCATTGCTGATGGTGACGCTCCCGGGCAGCGGCTGGTTTGCCTGCAGGGTGCCGGCATTGATGGTGGTGCCACCGCTGTAGGTGTCGTTCCCGGTCAGCACCAGCGTGCCGTCCCCCGAAAGCGTCAGGCTGCCGGAACCGCCGATGTCATTGGCGAATGTGGTCGCGGGCATCCCGGAAGGAATGTTCGCATCGAACGGCCCGAACGCGAACTGCGCCGGTCCGTTGACGGCAGCCACCGCGTTCACCATGCCCCAGCCGCACTGGCTGGCGGGACATCCCGGGATCGGCGTCGCGGTGGTCAGGATCGTGTCGGATACGTTGGCCGCGGTCATCCAGGGGAACGCATCCCAGATCTGCGCGGTGACACCGCTCACGATGGCAGTCGCCGCCGAGGTGCCGACGCTGTACCCGGTGGCGAACGCGGGGGCTGCCGGCACCGTGTAGACCTGCGCCGGGGCCGAAAGACACCACGCCGCGGCGACCCCGCAGGGCGTGGCACCCGCAAGCTCGGTGTAGAGGCCGGTCGGTTGTCCGTTGCTGCCGATGTCGACACCGGTCACCGCGATGATGTCGGGCTGCAGCTTGGGATACAGGTACGGCAGCCCGGCATAGACGCCGGGATTCTTCATGGCCGCGCTGTCGCCAGTTCCGAACACCTGCAACACGCCTTTCTGGGCAACCGGATTCAGGAGGTTGTAGGTTGCCAGCACGGTGGGGTTGCTGGCGCCACCCGGGTAGGTCGTGATGTCCTGGCTGCCACCGAAGGATTCATTGATGACCTGGACGCCCTGCGCCATCAGGTCCGTGTACGCCTGCGCGCCCGGATGGCAGACCTCGCCGCCGGACGTGCCGTAGCCGTAGCAGATCTGCGCTTCGTAGAGGCTCGACCCGGGCGCCACGCCGCCGTTGAACTGGATCCCGGCCGAGGCGTTGGCATACGGATCGCCCGCGATCAATTGCGAGACCGTGGTGCCGTGGCCGAAGTTGTCGTTCTCCGCCGAGGGATCGGTGACACCCGGCACGTAGCTCATGAACCACGCCACCTTGTTGCGGCCGGTCGCATCGCTGGCGTTGAGCGCAGGGTCGGTCGGATCGACGCCCGAATCCATCACCCCGATCTTGATGCCGACGCCGTCAAACCCCAGCTTCTGCGCAGCCAGCACGTTGGTCGGAATCAACTGGTTGTTGTGCGCGTCGTAGCCAGCAGGTGGTGGTGGCGGCGGGCTCGGCGGTGGTGGCGGAGGCGGTGGAGGCGGAGGGGGAGGGGGAGGCGGCGGAGGGGGCGGTGGCGGTCCCGGTGGCGGCGGCGGCGGACTGGGTTTGACGACCCCGTTGCCACCACCCCCACCACCTCCGCAGGCAGTGAGATTGACGGTCATCGTCATCACCGTCAGACCGGCAAGCACCGCAATTGCGAGCTTCTTCTTGTCCATGACCGCCCTCCTGTGTGCTTCTGGATTCCATCCCACCAACGGTGAGCATTCCGTACCGCTTGCCGACGAGTCTCCGAGCGCGCCTGTGTTGCGGTGACCCTTGCTGCCTACTGCGACGACTTCCAACATCGCACTTTTAATCCATGAAGTGTAGAGGCGGCGTGTTGACAGCCGTCACAACGCAGCAAGTGGCGCGCCGACGCAGCCCCGCGCGCCGAAAACATCGTGTTGTGCGCCAAGTTCCGCCAGCGTCCGGGAGCCGGCGGGTCGCCTTCGGTTTATGCGGCGATGCCGTGTGACGCGAGCCGTTCCAGCGTGCCCAGCGAGTGACCCTGCTCGGCCAGGTATTCCAGCCAGCGGTTCAGGAAGCCGTTCATGCGCAGGCGGTGCAGCATCACGTTGCGCGCGGGCGCGAGCGGCCCGAGCACCTGCCACAGGTCGCGGCCGGGTTCGCAATGCAGTGCTTCGGTCATGCGCGCATCGAGGTAGGCGCGCAATTGTGCGGACGGCGCCGGGTTGCCGGTCGTCTCGTCCATTACGGCGTAACTCAGGCCGAGTTCGAGCGTGTAGGGGTGTCGCTCCTGCACCGACAGCCGGACGTCGAGGCCGTCATCCACGCACGATACGTATTCGCCGACACACAGCCGTTCGGGCGCGAACAGCCGCGCGAGGCGACGATGGTTCTCGGTGTACAGACCCATCAACCACTCGAAGCGGTCGGGCAGGAAGGTGCTCGCGAGTGAGCGCGAGCGCGGTACGGATTCGTGGCGGACGAGTAGCGATTGCATGCGTCGATCTTAGCGCATGATTCGCGTTTGGCACGTCTTGCATTTTTCGCGAGAAACGCGCAACGTACCGGTCTCGGCGCCGATGGCGCCGTTTGCGTTCCTGATCCACGAACCCACCCGGTCCGCGTGAACCCCGTAGGGCGGGTCAAGGCCCGCGAGCGTTTCGTCCATGGTCCACGCGAATGCATCGGGCGGGTCTTAACCCGCCAGCTTTCGTTTCCCCCGGCGGGTCAAGACCCGCCCTACCAGTTCACGGCGCCTTGCAGCATCACGCTGCCGGCCTGTTGCCGCTCGCCCTGCTCGCGCATGAAGCCGAGCCGCAGCCCGAACTTGCGCGTCGGCCACAGCGACCATCCCATGCGCAGCACCGATTCATTGCGCGACAGCCCGATGCCGTCGACCGGCATCCAGTTGTCGAACGCGGTGAAGCTGGCATCGAACGCATCACCGTACTGGTGCAACGCGTGCTGCCATTCGGCGCTGCCATCGAACTGCATCCACATCCCGTTGGCGAGCCGCCAACCGCGTTGCGCGCGCACGCCGAGACCCGACTGCAGCCGCCCGACCGTGCGTCCACCGGCCACCAGCCCGAAACCGTAGCCACCCTGTTCGGCAAACCCGCTCTGATCGAGTCGCTGGTAGCGCGCGTCCACGAACGGCGTGATATGGATCGATCCCAGACGGAACTGGTAGCCGCCTTCCAACGAACCGGCAACGTAGCTGCCGGAAACCC
>JBOHYT010000342.1:0-6054 GCA_050738055.1 Rhodanobacteraceae bacterium | reverse complement strand
ATCCCAACGACACCACGCGGAAACGATGGATTACGTGCACATCAACCCGGTCAAACACGGACGTGCCACCAAGGCCGCCGATCGGCCGTGGTCGTCCATTCATCGTTGCATTCGAAACGGAACGCTCGGCGCGGATTGCGCGGCCGCGCCTGATGTTCCGACGTTCATGGACGAGCGCCAGGAATGATGTTGGGGTCGCGAAGGCGCTCACCCCAACCTGCCAAGCAGGAAACTTTTTGTCGGGATTCGCAAAGAGCGCTCATCCCAACCTACCGGGCTTTTCCATGAAAACGAACTCGTAGGTTGGAGTGAGCGCGCTTTATGCGAACCCCAACGTCGGTTTTCGTTATTGCTGGACTGCGCCCTTTGCGAATCCCAACGACACCACGCGGAAACGATGGATTACGTGCACATCAACCCGGTCAAACACGGACGTGCCACCCAGGCCGCCGATCGGCCGTGGTCGTCCATTCATCGTTGCATTCGAAACGGAACGCTCGGCGCGGATTGCGCGGCCGGCCCTGATGTTCCGGCATTCATGGGCGAGCGGCAGGGATGATGTTGGGGTCGCGAAGGCGCTCACCCCAACCTGCCAAGCAGGAAACTTTTTGTCGGGATTCGCAAAGAGCGCTCAACCCAACCGGGCTTGGTTTCGCGCACCGCCCGCGACCTCCGCATTCTGGCCGATATCATGGTCGACTTCAGATGGCAGTGCGAGGCGGGATGCAGTCGAGGATCACCCAGGACGCGCCTTCCCCGCGCAGCGTCGTCTTGCGCCAGGGCCTGCCTTTCGGAGTGGTGATGGCCACCGCGGGTGCGTCGGTGTTGGCCGGGCGTTGCGGGTTGCAAGGCGCCGTCGTGCCGTTGCTGGCGTTGGGCGCCAATGCTGCTGCGCCATGGATTGCGCTGCTGGCCGGCGCGTGTCTGGGCCTGACCTGGTTGCTGACACTCGTGTGCGTCGGCCGTTTCGTGTGGTCGCTGGCAACGCGCGGGTTGTCGTTGCGCAAGCTCGACGGCGCGTGGTTCCTGGTGCCGGCCGCTGTGCTCGGGGCCGCGATCGCGACGGATGGCGTGGCGGGGCGGGTACCGGCGCAGGGCGCAGCAGCCTTGGCGGGACTGGCGCTCGCGGGCGCGCTGCTGGGTTGGCTCGGATACTGGGCTGTCGCGTTGGCCGCGTTGTTCCGGGTGCGGCGCTTCGGGCTCGGCGGGGTGCCGCAGGCGCCGTGGTGGATCGCGATGGGCTGTGCGGGACTGGCCGCCGCCGCATTGGGTCGGGTCGTGCAAGGCCCGGGTTCGGGTTGGTTGCTGCAAGCGTTTCTGGCTCGCGCGATGGTCGTGACCGCGGTCGTCGCGGCGGTCCTGTGTGTGCCGGTGCTCGTTTACGGCGGAGCGTTCCTGCTGCGCCGTTGCCGGTTTCGCGCACTTGCGCCATGGCCGCCTACTTTTTCGGCCGCGGTGTTTGCGCTCGGTTGTCTCGAGACGGGAGAGGCGTTGCGAATCCCCGCGTTCCGGATTCTGGGGCTTGGCGCGGGTTACGCGACGCTGGTCTTCTGGGCGGTGACGATGGCCTGGAACGTTGGCCACATGGGCTTCGCTCGACTGCGCGATCGGGAGCAGCGGGGGACGTAATGGTTGCAGATTGCGCGTTCGCCGAGCCTGTTCCTCGCGACGCTTCGCGTGCTGGTGCAATTTGACCGGCGCGGATTGGGCGGCCGAGCCTGATGTTCCGGCATTCATGGGCGAGCGGCAGGGATGATGTTGGGGTTCGCAAAAGCGCTCACCCCAACCTGCCGGGCTGCGCGTAATATAGACGGGTGCTGGATCGTCACGGTTAGCGGATACCGTCCACATTCACGAGAGGGTGGAAGCCATGAAGAAGCTGATGGGTCTGGCGGTGGGTCTGATGCTGGTGGTGCCCGTGGCGTTCGCCGGCGAGGGAATGTGGCCCTTGTCCAACCTGCCCACGGCGACGTTGCAGAAGCGGTTCGGTTTCACGCCCTCGCCGCAGTGGATTCAGCACGTCCAGCTTGCCTCCGTGCGACTCGCGGGCGGATGCTCGGGTTCATTCGTTTCGCCGAACGGCCTGGTCCTGACCAATCATCATTGTGTGGTGGGGTGCCTGGAGGCGCTTGCCAGCCCCAAGCGTGACCTGATGGGCGAGTCGTTCTACGCCGCGAGCCGCGAGGAGGAACTCAAATGCCCGGCCATGGACGTGCAGCAACTGCGCGAGCGCACCGACGTGACCAAGCAGGTGCAGGACGCGACGGCGGGCAAGAGCGGCGCTGCTTACAGCGCTGCGCAGAAGGCGATCGAATCGAAGTTGCAGCAACGCTGCGTCAACGGCCAATCGGACAAGTGGACTTGCCAGGTGGTTTCGTTGTACCACGGCGGCCAGTTCTGGCTGTACAAGTACCGCAGCTACCGCGACGTGCGGCTGGTGTTCGCGCCCAGCCAGCAAACCGCATTCTTTGGCGGGTATCCAGACAACTTCAACTTCCCGCGTTACGACTACGACGTTTCCATGGTGCGGGTGTTCGTCGACGGCAAGCCGGCCGATACGCGCGAATATTTCCACATGTCCGCGCAGGGTCCGAAAGCGGGCGAACTGGTCTTCACCTCGGGCAACCCGGGCTCGACCGCGCGCGACGACACCATTGCGCAACTGGATGCCATCAAGTACCCGGGCTATCCGTTTGCGCTGATGTACCTCAGCCAGTACCAGGGATTGCTCGAGGCATTCGGCAATGAGAGTGCCGAGAATGCGCGTATCGCGGAGGGCGCGCTGTTTTTTGTCGGCAATGCGATCAAGTCCCTCACCGGCCAGCTCGATGCCCTGCACGACAAGACGCTGTTTGCGCGCAAGCAGCAGCAACAGGATGCGCTGCGCGCCAAGGTGGACGCCAATCCCGAGTTGCACAAGGAATACGGCGATGCGTGGGACAACATCGCGGCCGCGGGAAAAAGGATGCTTGCGATCGGCCAGCCCTACGCCATGATCGTCCGGCAGGAGGGTTTCCAGGCGCGTCTGTATGACATTGCCTTCACCATCGTGCTGGGCAGCTACGAACGCACCCTGCCCGAATCCGACCGGATCGGCCGGTTCCGCGACGCCAGTCTGCCCGCCGTCGAGCAGCAACTGTTCTCGCCGGCGCCGGTGTACCCGAATTACGACAAGCTGCGGCTGGTCTCCTCGCTGACGACGCTGCGCAACACCATGGGCGTGGATGCGCCGATCTCCGCTGCCCTCTTTGCCAGCGCATCACCGCGGCAGGTCGCCGACAACGCGGTGACGAACACCAAATTGGCCGATGTTGCGGTTCGCGAGCAGCTCTGGAAGGGTGGTGAGAACGCGGCCAAGGCTTCTGACGATCCCATGATCGCGCTGGCCCGCGAAGTGCTGCCGTTCTACCTCAAATATCATAAGCTCGCGGTGGATGACATCCAGGCCACGATCCAGGCCAATACCGCCAAGGTTGCGCGCGCGCGGTTCGCCATCTTCGGCACCAGCATTGCACCGGACGCCACCTTCACCGAGCGGGTTTCCTATGGCGTGGTCGAAGGCTGGCCGAGGGACGGCAAGCAGGTGCCGCCGTTCACCTACATGGAAGGGTTGTATCAGCACGCGAAAGGCTATTCGCCGCTGGAGTTGACCAAGCCGTGGCTGGATGCGCGGGGCAGCCTCGACCCCAAAACGCCGGTGAACTTCCTCACGACCAACGACATCGTCGGCGGCAATTCGGGGAGCCCGGTCGTCAATCGCGAAGGCGTGCTGGTCGGCCTGATCTTCGACGGCAACCCGCCGTCACTCGGCGGCGCCTTCTGGTACGACGCTAAGACCAACCGCGCCATCGCGGTCGACAGCGCCTTCATCCTGGCCGGGCTGGAACACGTGTATCACGCGAAGGGATTGGTGAAGGAGCTGACCGGCCGCTGAGCTGCCACGATCGTCTGGATCATTGGAGTCGCTGGGCGAGCGGCAGGAAGGATGTTGGGGTTCGCAAGGAGCGCTCACCCCAACCTGCGTGCTATAACGCACGCGGCGGGCTCGCGTAGGTTGGGGTGAGCGCTCCTTGCGAACCCCAACAAACACCCAAGACAAACGGCCATGGATTACCGACGAGCGAAAACTCCCGGCGGAACGTATTTCTTCACGGTCAATCTTGCGGATCGCTCAAGACGCTTGTTGGTCGAGCGCGTGGATACCTTGCGCGAAGTCGTACGCGAGGTGAGGCGACGGCATCCATTCGAGATCGTTGCCTGGGTCGTGTTGCCCGATCACATCCACGCAATCTGGAAGCTGCCGCCGGACGAAGCTGATTTCTCGACTCGATGGCTTCTGATCAAGGCCGGCTTTTCGCGCCACATCGCGCCAACCGAGCACATCAATGTTTCGCGAGCGACCAGGGGAGAGCGCGGAATCTGGCAACGGCGCTTCTGGGAGCACCTGATTTGCGACGAGAATGATCTTGCCCGACACGTCGATTACGTCCACATCAACCCGGTCAAACACGGACATGCCAGCAAGGCCAGCGATTGGCCGTGGTCGTCCATTCATCGTTACATTCGAAACGGAACGCTCGGCTCGGATTGGGCGGCCGAGCCGGATGTTCCGGCACTCATAGGCGAGCGGCAGGAATGATGTTGGGGTTCGCAAGGAGCGCTCACCCCAACCGCACTGTGCATGGTGTTCAGCCGGACTTGCGGGTGCGTTTTCCGGGCGACCGTCGCTGTGCGGCACGCTCCGCGACCGAAATCAGCGAACGCAGCGCATCATTCACGGCCTGCGGCGTTTCAAAGACCTCGGCGACGTCAGGCGCGAGCAGCACGAGATTGCTGCCGGTCTGAAAATCTGCGCGGTATTTGCCGCGCACTCCCTTGCCAAGGTCTTCGCGATGGTATTCGCTCCGCAGCGTATCCCGTTGCTGACGTCAGGGTTCTTCGTAGATTTTGCGTTCATGTCGAGTAGCCCTGCGGGCGCTGATGATGCGGGTGTGGCCGTCACGTTCACCATAGCTGACCACCAGCCGGCGTAGGTTGGGGTGAGCGCTTTTTTCGAACCCCAACAATATTAACAATGACTTCGCCCACCACGTGGATTACAGCCACGCCAACCCCATCAAACAGGAGAACGCCACATGGGCCAGCGATTGGCCGTGGTCGTCCATTCATCGTTACATTCGAAACGGAACACTCGGCTCGGATTGGGCGGCCGAGCTGGATGTTCCGGCACTCATAGGCGAGCGGCAGGAATGATGTTGGGGTTCGCAAAAGGCGCTCACCCCAACCTACGTGCTACGTGCTGACGTGATCGAGCGACTTCTCCATGCGGACGCATGCGATTTCGACACCGGCGCGGGTCGTGTAGGTGCCTTCCGAGATGACGTCGTAGCCTGCGGAGCGGTAGAACGGGACAGCATTCAGCGACGCGTTGAGGCCAAGCTTTTGCAGTCCCTTTTCCATGGCTGCGACTTCGAGACGGGCGAGCAAGCGGCGGCCCAAGCCGTGGCGTCCGCAAGCGGGCGCGACGAAGACCGCTTCCACCTCGGCGGTCGATGTCCTGAGCGCGGCAAAGCCCGCAATCCGGGAGTCAGCGACACCGACGATGAAATACTCGTTTTCGATGTTTCGGGCAAAGGTATCCGGTATCGGACTGGACGCCCAGCGCTCCAGCATCTCGGCAGGGTAATGACCCTTGCAGGTTTTGCGAATGGCGTCGGCGCGCAAGGCCCACATGACCGGCGCGTCCCGGGCCGTGGCGCGCCGCAGCGAGAATCCCGTATCCGTCATGAGATCAAGCGTGGTCGCCCTGCGGGAACTGCGCCATGTCCATGTAAATGGTTTCCCAGACATGGCCGTCCACGTCCTCGAAGCTGCGGCCGTACATGAACCCGAAATCCTGCTTCGGGTTGACGTCGGCGTTGCCGCCGGCCGTGCCGGCGGCGTCGGTAAGCGCATCGACCGCGGCGCGCGAATCGCACGACAGCGCCAACATCACCTCGCTTTCGCGATGCGCGTCGACGATGGGCTTGCGGGTGAACGTGGTCCACTTCGCGT
>JBOHYT010000341.1:0-3481 GCA_050738055.1 Rhodanobacteraceae bacterium | reverse complement strand
AACGGCTGTTCGTCCATTGATGCCATGCTGGGATGGGCATCCAACATCTGCTCGAGCATGGTAGTACCCGATCGCGGGAAACCGAGCACGAAGATCGGCGAGTCTGCCAGTGCCGGCGCATCGATCGTCTGCCAGTCGAGGAAATCCTCTCCGCGCACGCAGTAATTGGTGATGTTCATCGGGTTGGCGCCGGGCTCCACCAGCTCCGGCACCAATTGGATCGCAACCTGCATCTGCGATTCGTGTGCCAGCCGCAGATATTCCATGCACGCCACCGTGTCGCCCTGCTTGTCGCACACCTTAGCCAGCAGAAACCAGGTCATGGTATCCCGGCGCTCCGATCCCGGCTCATCGAGCAGCTTTTCGAGCAGTCCACGCGCGTGCGCAGCGTCCTTCTCGCGGGCCGCGATGACGGCACGCGCTTCGATGATCTCTCCGCGCAAGTCGTCGTTCGGTACCGAATTGGGTTCCGGCAACTGTTCGAGCAACCCGCGCGCTTCCTCCAGGCGATTGAACCGCTCGAGCGCCATTACCAGCCGCGCACGCGCCGCGTCACCACTCTGCGGATCGTTCAGTAGCTGGCGCAGCAGCGCCTCACCTTCCGCGTTGCGCCCGATCCGCAGCAGCATTCCCGCCAGATCGGCGCGCAGCGGGCTCTCGATACGCCCCACCCAAGACCTCCAGTCGTGCAGGATTTGTTCCGCACGATCCTGGTCGCCGCATTCCAGGCACATCTGGGAGCCGAAGATGCGCACCTCGTAATCCGTCGGGTCGAGCTGGAAGGCGCGCCAAAGATGGTCCCGCGCCGCAACGACCCTTTTCCATTCCAGATACAGCAAGCCCATATTGGCGAGAAACTGCGGATTGTCCGGCTGCAGTTGCAGCGCCCTGGCATACGCCGTCTCGGCTTCGCGCAACTGGCCGTCCTGTCGACTGGCGGTGCCAAGGTTATTCCAGTGCAGGGGGTTGTCGGGAAACCGCGTGGCCGCCTGCTGGTAGGTTTCGGATGCCTCGTGTGCCCGTCGTTGTTGCAGCAGGCTGAATCCGAGGATGCTCCACGCCATTTCTACATCGGGCTGCCGATCGAGATATGCGCGAGCCTCCCGTTCGGCTTCGGCAATCAGCCCATGCTCGGCCAAAGCCATGATTTCGGTAATCGAAGGTTGCGGCCGGTCGGCTATCGGAGTACTGGACATCGCGAGCGCCCTGACGCTTGATTGCAATAAACTATACAGGCGACCGGCCATTCCTTCATGCGTTCGCCGCCTGAATCAACGCCGTTTGGCGTCTTGACCCGCGCAGCAAGCCCTTGCACGGAACGCACCCAGTGGCCCACCGGCCTCCTTCGCATGCCTGTACCGTACCCGACAGCAACACAGCAACTGGACGGAGCCGCGCGCATGATGCAGGCCGGTCAATTCGCACCGGCGCGCCGATTGCTGGAACAGTTTCTACGCGTCAACCCGGGCGTGGCGCGTGCGCACTGGCTGCTCGGTGGCGCGCTCCTGAACATCGGGGATTTGACGGGCGCCGAACGCGCAGTGCGCACCGCGATCGGGTTGGATGCCGGCAATGCTTCTGCGCAGGCGTTGCTGGGCGAGATTCTGGGCGCCCAGGGGCGCTTGGTGGAATCCGAGAGCGCCCTTCGTCAAGCGCTCGCTCTCGAACCCAGGCACGTTCCCGCAGTGACGAGTCTTGCCAAGCTGCTGCTTGCCCAAAATCGTGCGAGCGACGCTTGCCAAATGCTCGATCGTTTCCTCCACACGGTCGGGGAGGCGCCGGCGTTGCTGCTGTTGCGCGCCCAGTCGTTGTTGTCCATGGCGGATTATCCTCGCGCCATCCCCGCTTTCCGGAAGGCCATCGCCGTCACGCCCGGCAATGGCCCGGCGTACATCGGGCTTGCGGCCGCACTCGCCGACAGCGGACAGCATGCGGCCGCCGAGGAGGCCGTGCGCGATGCCGTCGGCCACGGACAAGACAGCGCACAAGCGCGCTTCGTACTGGCGCGGGCGTTGCTCGGCCAGCAACGCTTCGAGGAAGCCGAATCGGAGTTCCGCAACGCGATCCGCTTGCGCCCGGATTATACGGAGGCCCATGTCAATCTGGCCGAGACCCTGTGGATGCGCACCGGCGACGCGCAAATCGTTGCCGCGGAGATCGATACGTCGCTGCGTAGTGTTCCCGCGCTGACGACACTGCGCATTCTCAAGGCGAAACTGCTGGAAGCCTCGGGCGATCCCGAGACTGCGCTGGCGGAACTGGATGCCGCCCTCGTCCGCACTGCCAACGACCCATCGCTGCACATCGCCGTGGCACAAATCGCGGTCAAATGCGACGCCGCCCGCGCACTCGTGCACGCCGATCGCGCACGGAAGCTGGCGCCGGAAAATCCGCTCACGCTCGGCACCTACGGCAATGCCCTACTCGCGGCCGGCCATGGCGGCGAAGCCGAGGTGCTCGCTTCGAAATTGCTGGCGATGAATCCCTCCGACAGCCTCGCGATCGCGCTGCGCGCGACCGCGTGGCGGATGCTCGGCGATCCGCGTTATCGCACCCTTTATGACTACGGTCACTTCGTCAAGCCGGGCATGATCGACACGCCGGATGGTTGGCGCGATCTGCCAAGCTATCTCGACGATCTCGCGCAGGCACTCCTGAAGCTGCACTCGTTGCGCACGCACCCCATCGGGCAATCCCTGCGCCACGGCACCCAGGCGGACCTCGTGCTCGAACGGGCCGCCGACCCGGCGATCCGTGCGTTCGCGCAAGCGATCGACGGGCCGATCCGGCGCTATATGAAAGCCATCGGCCACGGCGACGACCCGCTGCGGCGTCGCAATACCGGGCGTTACAAGCTGAGCGGAATCTGGTCCGTGCGCCTGCGCCCCCACGGCTATCACTTCAATCATTTCCACCCGGAAGGCTGGCTGTCCTCGGCGTGCTACATCCAGATTCCGCGCACGCTGGGTGCGCGGGGCGGCGAAGGCTGGCTGCAGTTCGGCGAACCGGCCTATCCGACCACGCCGCCCCTGCCGCCGGAATATTTCATCCGTCCCGCGCCGGGCCTGCTGGTGTTGTTCCCCGCGTGGTGCTGGCACGGCACGGTGCCGTTTGCCGGCGCGCCCGGCGACTTCCGTCTGACCGTCGCCTTCGATGTGGTGCCGGCCTGACGGCAATAGCGCTCAGGCCCGCTTCCATGCATCACGGCGCGGCACGCAGAAAAAAGCCGCGCGGTTTTGCACCGCGCGGCTGAATGTACGCCTTGGTCGAGTTCGATCAGAACTTTACGGTGGCGCGAGCCCAGTAGAAGCGCCCGATCGTGTCGTACGTGCCCACGTCGGTGTCGGCGTTGAGCGTGATCGACTGGGTGAAGATCGGAGGCTGCTTGTCGAACACGTTGTCGACACCGACCGAAAGCGTGGTGTTGATCGGCTGGATGTCGTAACTCGCCTGCACATAGTTGTAGACGATGTTCGGAATG
>JBOHYT010000340.1:0-7513 GCA_050738055.1 Rhodanobacteraceae bacterium | reverse complement strand
GCCTTGCGGAATTTGTTTCTCAAGAGCTTTTTTACCACGGATTTGCACGGATGGACACGGATAAAAGCTTTCGATCCGTGCGATCCGTGGCAAACGTTTCCTGCCTTGCAGCAATGGCTTGCGATTTCCCGATTGGCGTCGAGTACCTGAAATCCCGTTCGTGCTGAGCGTAGCTTTCGCCAGTTTGGTAGGGCGGAATCGGCGCAGCCGCTTCCGCCAAGGGCGAATCCGGCGGAAACCGCTTCGCGGGTTCCGCCCTACGGGTCTGACGCCAGTTTGGTAGGGCGGAATCGGCGCAGCCACTTCCGCCAAGGGCGAATCCGGCGGAAACCGCTTCGCGGGTTCCGCCCTACGGCTCTCCACGGTAGCCACCCCTACGTTTCTTTCGGACGTCCACCGGCGCGCCGGTCGGTGGCTCATAAGGAGCTGGATAGACTCGCCGCGTGCTGCGGCTCGCCCTTCGGGTCATCGGCTGCGCCGATGTTCGCTTCGGCATCCTGCCTCCGCAGTCGGGTTCCATCGCCGGTGAAGCCGGCGATAGCCCCGGAATGACGATGTTTTTTGGATGTTCGCGTTCCATCGTGTTGAACACCGACGTTGATCAGGGCGATCCTTGCGTCAGATGCTGCGCCCCACGTCCGCCAGCCAGGCGACCACCACGGTCTGGATCAGCAGCAATACGACGATCGCGAGCACCGGCGAAAAATCGAACCCGCCGATCAGCGGCAACAATCTGCGGAACGGTTTCAGGATCGGTCCGACGACCTTGCCGAGCATCGGCACCAACGGGTTGCGCGCGTCCACGTTCACGTAACTCAAAAGCGCCCACACGAACACCATGAACAGGTACACCCATACGAAGAAGTTCAGGAGATCGGCGAGGCCCAGCACCAGCGTGCCGATGTTGCTGGCCCAGAACTCTGGCACCGTGTAGCGCAACAGGAAATTCTTGACGACCTCCAGCGCCCACGCGATCAGCAACGCCGCAAGATTGATGCGTCGCCAGGTCGGCACCGCGCGCCGGATCGGGGTCAGTATCGGATTGGTCGTGCGGTAGAGGAACTGGCAGATCGGATTGTAGAAATCCGCGCGCACGGCCTCGGCCAGCAGCCGGAATACAAACAGCGCGACCGCGCAGCCAAAGGCGAACTGGATCAGCAGGACCACCGCGTTGGCGAGATACATCATGGCCGGGAGGGGGTCCCATGGTCGAGCTCGGTCGACATCTCGGCGCCGCGGCGCGTTGCCGCTTCCAGCGCGCGTGCGACCAGCGAGCGCAGGCCGCCTTGTTCGAAAGCGTCGAGCGCAGCCGCGGTGGTGCCGTGCGGCGAGGTCACGCGCCGACGCAACTCGGCGGCGTCCTCGCCGCCTTCGGTGAGCATCCGGCCGGCGCCGAGGCAGGTTTGTGCCGCGAGTGCGCGCGCGGTGTCGCGCGGCAGTCCGAGTCCGGCGGCGGCATCCTCCATCGCCTCGACCAGCAGGAAGAAATAGGCTGGCCCCGAACCGGACAGTGCGGTCACGGTGTCCATCTGCGCCTCGTCTTCGATCCAGCGCACGATCCCGGCCGCGCCGAGAATCATTTCGGCCAGCGCACGTTGCGCGGCATCGACGTTGTCGTTCGCGCACAGCCCCGCGGCGCCCACCCCGAGCAGCGCCGGGGTGTTGGGCATGCAGCGCACGATCGCATGCTGTGTACCCAGCAGGCGTTCCAGTTGCGCGAGGCGGATGCCGGCCGCGATCGAGATGACCAGCGGGCGCGCAGCCGCGAGCGGGCCGGCCAGTCCCTCGCACACCGCGCCGATCGCCTGCGGCTTGACCGCCAGCACCACGCAATCGGCGCCGGCGACGGCCTCGGCGTTTTCGGCAAACGTGGGCACGGCGAACTCGCGCGTCAGCGCATCGCGCGCATTGCTGCGCGGTTCCGCGATCCGTATCGATGCGGGGGCGACCCCGCGTGCGAGTTGCGCGCCGACCAGGCTGCGCGCCATGTTGCCGCCGCCGATGAAGGCGATGGTGCGGGACTCGGGACTCGGGACTCGGGACTCGCTGCTCGCTGCTCGGGACTCGGGACTCGGGACTGGGGATTCGGCGTGTTCGGGCATGCTGCAGTTCCTGTCGCTGCGCACAAAGCACCGATTGTAACGGCCACTCATGATTAGGCGGGTCGTACGCTCTTCTCGTCTCCCTTCTCCCGTCTCCCGAATCCCGATTCAGCCCTGCTCGGCCAGCTTGCGCCGCAGCTTGCGTTGCGCCTTGCGTTCGCGGCGGCGGCGGGCCCAGCTTCCGAACACCAAGTAGATCGCCGGCGTCGAGAGCAGCGTCAGCGACTGCGAGAAGATCAGGCCGCCCAGCATCGCGATGCCGAGCGGGCGGCGCAACTGCGCGCCGGTGCCAATACCGACGACCAGCGGTACCGAGGCGAGGATCGCGACCATCGTGGTCATCATGATCGGGCGAAAGCGCACCAGGCAGGCTTCGCGCACCGCATCGAGCGGCGTCTTGCCTTGCCGTTCGGCCACCAGCGCGAAGTCGATCATCATGATCGCGTTCTTCTTGACCAGGCCGATCAGCAGGATCAGGGCCATCATCGCGACGATCGAAAGCGGCGTGTTGGTGAGCAACAGCGCCAGCAGTGCGCCGACGCCCGCGGCCGGCAGCGTCGAGAGGATCGTGACCGGGTGCACCAGGTTCTCGTAGAGCATCCCGAGCACCAGGTACACCGCGACGATCGCGCCGAGCAGCAGCAGCGGCATTTCCTGCTGTTGTTGCTGGAAGTGGCGGAAGAAATCCCCGAAGCCGAGCTTGATGTCGCCCGGCATGCGCATGTCGGCGATGGTCTTCTGGATCTGTTGCGTGGCCTCACCCAGGCTGATGCCCGGTGCGAGGTTGAAGCTCAGCGACATGCTGGTCATCTGGTTGATGTGCTGGATCTGGGTGGGCGCGACGGTCGATTCCTGATGCGCGATCGCGCTGATCGGAATCATCTGGCCGTTGGTCGAGAGCACCTTGATGGTGTTGAGCGCAGCGGGCGAGGCGGTTTGCGCAGGCAGTGCCGTCAGCACCACCTGGTACTGGTCGGTATCCGAGTAGATCGTCGAGATCTGGCGCTGGCCGAACGCGTTGTAGAGCGCGTCATCCACCGCGGCCATCGATACGCCGAGGCTGGCCGCCTTGGTGCGGTCGACGACCACGTTCTGCAGCAACGAGCCCTTGTCGAGGTCGGTCCCGACGTCGCGGAAGATCGGGTTTTTCTGCAGCTGCGCCTGCAGCTTCGGCAGCCACTCCTCCAGCTCGGTCGCGCTGTTGCCTTGCAGGTTCACGCTGTACTGGGCGCCCTGGCTGGTACCGCCGCCGCCGCTTGGCAGGTCCTCGTGGGGACGAAACCGCACCGTGAGATCCGGGTATTGCGCCGCCTTGGCCGACAGCCGCGCCACGACCTGCTGGGTGGAGTCTTTGCGTCCGTCACTGCGGGGTTTTAGCTGGATGCTGAACCAGCCGCTGGCGCCACGGCTGCTGGTGCCGATCGATGAGCCGACGTACTGCACCGCCGGATCCGACTGGATCATCTGCATGATCGTCTTGGTGCGCGCTTCGAGATCGGCGAATGACATCACGCTGCTGCCGCTGGCCCGGCCCCAGATCAACCCGGTGTCTTGCGGCGGGAAGTTGGTGGCCGAAACCTTGGTGAACAGGAAGATGGTGAGCGCCAGCAGGAACAGCGGTGACCACGCGATCAGCCGCGGGTGCCTGTGCAGTGTCCAGTCGAGCGTGACGGTGTACACGGCCAGCATGCCGGCATGGAAGCGGTCGAGCGAGCGCGCGAGCCATGACGGCCCCTTCGGTTGTTCGTCGTGATGGCGCAGGAACCTTCCGCACAGCGACGGCGTGAGGGTGAGCGACACCAGCATCGACACGAAGATCGCCGCGATCACCGTGACCGTGAACTCGCGGAAAAACACGCCGAGCAGACCCGGCGCGAACAGGATCGGGCTGAACACCGCGATCAGCGATGCGGTGATCGCGATGATCGTGAAACCGATCTCCTTGGCGCCTTCCAGCGCCGCCTGCATCCGCGTCTTGCCCTCGTCGAGGTGGCGGATGATGTTCTCGATCACCACGATGGCGTCATCGACCACGAAGGTGAGCGCGATCACCAGCGCAAGCAGCGAAAGGTTGTCCAGCGTGTAGTCCAGCGCCCACATCACGATGAAGGCGCCGCACAGCGACAGCGGCACCGCCGCGGTCGCGATCAGCGTCGGCGCCAGCCGGCGCAGGAACACGGCCATCGTCAGTATCACCATCGCGAGGCTGATCAGCAGCGTGATCTGGACGTCGTCGACCGAGTCACGGATCGTCTGGGTGCCGTCGAAGTACGGCGTCAGCTGGGTGCCCGGCGGCAGCAGGTTGCGCAGGCCGGGCAGTTCCTTCTTCACGCCGTCGACGGTCGCAATGACGTTGGCGTCGGGGCGCTTGTAGACCTGCAGCATGATCGCGCGCTTGCCATTGAAATACGCGGCCTGGAACTGGTCCTGCGCGCCCTCGACGACATTGGCGACCTCGCGCAGGTAAACCGGGGTGCCGTTGTGGGTCGCGATCACCAGATCGGCGAATTGCTGGGGCGTGTGCAGCTGGTCGTTGGCGGTGACCATGGTTTCCGTCTTGCCATCGCTCACGAAACCGAGCGGCGAGGTGACGTTGGCCGCGGTGATTGCGTTGCGGATGTCGTTGGTGGAAAGCCCCAACGCCGCAAGCTTGTGCAGATTCACCTCCACCCGCACGCCCGGCTGTGCGCTGCCGGAAACGTCCACGGAAGACACGCCCTGCAACTGGCTCAGGCGCGGTTCCAGCAGCGTATTGGCCGCGTTGTACAGGTCCGACATCGGCTGGGTGTCCGACGTGAGCGCGAGCTCGATCACCGGATCGTCATTGGGATTCGCCTTGTGCCACTGCGGCATCGCGAGGCCGGAAGGCAGGTCCGGAACCGCGGCGTTGATGGCCGCATCGACTTGTTGGGCAGCCGAGTTGATGTCCACGCCGGGATCGAAAAACAGGATCACGAACCCGCTGCCCTCGGAGCTGCGCGAATTCATGATCTCGATGCCGGGGATCTGACCGAGATGGCGTTCCAGCGGTGCGATCACCGTGTCCGCCATGGTGGTCGCGCTGGCGCCGGGTTCGCCCGCGGAAACCCAGATCGCAGGGAACGACAACTGCGGCAACGCGCTGACGCCCAGCAGCGTGTAGCAGAGGATGCCGATCGCGAGCACGCCCGCCGCCAGCAGGGAGGTGCCGATCGGGCGCTTGATGAATGGGCCGGAGATGTTCATGCCTTTTCTCCCTCCCCTTCAAGCGGAGGGGCGGGGAGGGGATGGTGTCCTCGAAGTGAGCGCGAAGCAAACCCATCCCCACCCAAACCCTCCCCCTGAAGGGGAGGGCTTTGAGAGCGCCGCACTGGATAACTCGTGCTCACGACGAACCCTCACTTTCCGCTGTCCGAAGCCAGTTCCGCGTGACGGCGGCCCATCCGCTCGCGCAGCCAATCCTGGAAACCTTCCATGTACAGATAGATCACCGGCGTGGTGTAGAGCGTCACCAGTTGCGACAGCAGCAGGCCGCCCACGATCGTCACGCCCAGCGGGCGGCGCAGTTCCGCGCCGATGCCGGTGCCGAGTGCCAGCGGCAACGCCCCGAACAGCGCCGCGAAGGTGGTCATCATGATCGGCCGGAAGCGCAGCAGGCAGGCGCGATGGATCGCATCGTGCGCGTTCATGCCGCGCCGCTGCGCGGTGATCGCGAAGTCGATCATCATGATCGCGTTTTTCTTGACGATGCCGATCAAGAGCACGATGCCGACGATGCCGTCCACCGACAGCGGCATGCCGAACAGCATCAGCGCGAGCAGCGCGCCGACCCCGGCCGGCGGCAGCGTCGAGAGGATCGTCAGCGGGTGGATATAGCTTTCGTACAGGACCCCGAGCACGATGTAGATCACCACGATCGCGGCCAGCATCAGCACCGCCTCGTTGCCCAGCGAGGACGAGAACTCGGCGGCCTTGCCGATGAAGCCCGCGCGGACCTGTGGCGGCAGCTTCAGGGAGGCCACGGCGTTGTCGATCGCATCGACCGCCTGCGACAGCGAATAGCCCGGTGCGACGTTGAACGAGACGATCACCGCCGGCAACTGGTTCTGGTGTGCGATCACCAGCGGCGCCTCGGTGACGGTGGCGGTAGCCAGCGTCGAGAGCGGCACGGTGTTGCCGCCGCCGAGGATGATGCCGGTGTTCGATTGCCCGATGCCGGTTGCGGTCGACGAGTTCGACGACTTCAGCATGCCGAGGCTGGTGGCATTGGCGCCGGTCAGCGCGCCGCTGGCGCCATTCGAGCGCACCCTGAGCATGTTCATGAGGTCGGTGCGGTTGCGGTACTGCGGCGCCACTTCCAGGACCACGCGGTACTGGTTCTGCTGGGTGAAGATCGTCGAGATCTGGCGCTGGCCATAGGCGTCATACAGCGTGTCGTCGATGGTTTGCACCGGCACCCCGAGCCGGCTGGCGGCGGTGCGGTCGATGTGGAGTTGCAGTGCGCGCCCGTTCATGCCGAGGTTGCTGGAGACATCCGAGAGTTCCGGCAACTGCTTGACCGCCTGCACCACCCGGCCGGCGTTCTTCGCAAGGTCCGTCGGATCGATTTCCGATACCGCGTACTGGTATTCGGTTGGCGACACGGTGGTGTCGAGTGTAACGTCCTGTACCGGTTTCAGGAACAGTTCCACGCCCGGGATGTCAGCGACGTCGTGCTGCAGGCTTGCGACCACCGCATCGAGGCCGCCGCGCTTGCTGCGCGGCTTCAGCACGATGCTGATCTGGCCCTGGTTGAGGGTCGGGTTGATGGTGCCGGTGCCGATGAACGCGGCCACGCCCGCGACCGCCGGATCGCGCCGGAGCGCCGCCGTCACGGCCTCGGTGCTCTTCTCCATCGCCGGGAACGCGATGTCACTGTCGGCCTGCACCACGCCGGTGATCAGGCCGGTGTCCTGTTCGGGCAACAAGTCTTTCGGAATCATCACGTACAGCAACCCCGTCACGACCACCGACGCCGCCGCGACCATGATCGTGGTACGGCGGTGCACCAGCACCCAGTCGAGGCTCGACTCGTACCAACCCACCATTTTCGCGTAGAAGCCGCGCCGGTGTTCCAGCGCCTCCTCGTCGCCGGTCGGCAGCGAACCCGGCCTCAACAGGTAGGCGCACATCATCGGCGTCAGGGTCAACGACACGCCCATCGAGATCGCGACCGCGATGGTCAGCACCCACGCGAATTCGTGGAACAGGCGTCCGGTGACGCCGGGCATCAGCAGCAGCGGCAGGAACACTGCGATCAGCGAGACCGTCAGCGACAGCACCGTGAAGCCGATCTCGCGGGCGCCGGTCTCGGCTGCCTCGCGGCCCGGCTTGCCCTGTTCGAGGTAGCGCACGATGTTCTCGATCATCACGATCGCGTCGTCCACCACGAA
>JBOHYT010000339.1:0-7936 GCA_050738055.1 Rhodanobacteraceae bacterium | reverse complement strand
CACCTCGTCGCCTTGTTCGGACCCGAGCACGGCATCCGCGGTGCACACCAGGCGGGCGCGACGGTCGGATCGTTCCGTGATCCCGCGACCGGACTGCCGGTTTACAGCCTGTATGGCAAGACCCGCGAGCCGACGCCGGCGATGCTCAAGGGCGTGAACGTCCTGGTCTTCGACATCCAGGCGGTCGGTGCGCGTTTTTACACGTTCCTGTACACCATGGCGGATGCGATGAAGGCCGCAGCCAGGGCGCACATCCCGATCATCGTGCTGGACCGTCCGAATCCGATCGGAGGCACCTTGGTACAAGGGCCGGTACTCGAGCCACCGTTCGCGTCGTTCGTGGGGCAATACCCGATTCCGTTGCGCTACGGAATGACGATCGGCGAACTCGCCGAGTTGTTCAACAGCGAGTTCCACATCGGCGCCGACTTGACGGTGGTGAAGATGCGCGGCTGGAAGCGGTCGATGGACTACCGCGCCACGCACCTGCCATTCGTGATCCCCTCGCCAAACATGCCGACGCCCGCGACCGCGCTGGTCTATCCGGGAATGGGTCTGGTCGAGGGCACCAACGTGTCGGAGGGTCGTGGCACCACACTGCCGTTCCAGTTGACCGGTGCGCCATGGATCGATGCCGGGCAACTCGCGCAGAAACTCAACGATCAACACCTGCCCGGCGTGCGGTTCCGGCCCGCGCATTTCACCCCGACGTTCTCGAAATACCAGGGCAAGCTCTGCAACGGGGTCGAAGTCTTCGTGATGGACCGCGAGACGTTCAACCCCGTCATCGTCGGGCTGACCGTCATCAAGGCGATCCACGACCTCTACCCCGATCAGTTCCACTTCATTGCGTCGGATTTCGACCGCCTGGTCGGCAACGCCTGGATCCGGGAGGACATCGAGGAAGGCGTCCCCGTCTCGGCCATGCGCGAGCGCTGGCAGAAGCGTTTGTCGCAGTTCAAAAAGACGCGGCGCGGGTACCTGCTGTACTGACGCTCGCGTTTCCGATGCGTGGCGGCGGTCAGGATCATGGGTTTCGGTGCGCGCAGGGTAAAACTCCATAACTCCCAGCTATGCATGGTGGACATTCTTTCATTGGTAATCCATGCAGGCATGTGATTATGCTTGGCGCGACAGCTCTGGGAGTGGAGGGGAGCATGGCAACGAACGGCAAGTTTTTTCGCGCAGCGCGCAAAGGCAACATTTTCCGGCGCAAGGCGCTGGCACTTGCGATCGGTGGTTCGGTCGCGTTGGCGTTCACGGGCGGCGCGTTCGCGCAAGCCGTCAACGGCACCATCCACGGCACCGTGCCGGTGGCTCCCAACGAAATGATCCAGATCACCGGCGGCGCGGGCTTCAACCGTACCATCACCGTCGGTCCGTCAGGTCAGTACTCGGTAACCGTCCCGGTCGGCACCTATACGGTGACGCTGTTGCAGAACGGTCAGGCGGTACAGAGCCGAAGCGACGTGTCCCCCGTGGCCGCGGGCGGCGTGGAGGTCGACTTCATCACCTCGGCTGCGAACGCGAAGACCCTCAGCACCATCAACGTCACGGCGAACGCGATTCCGGCGATCGATGTGACCACCACCAACCAAGTCACGACGATCACCGCCCAGCAGTTGCAGCAGTTGCCGCTTGGGCGCGACGCGGAATCCATTGCGATGCTGGCGCCCGGCGTCCAGCCGGGCTCGGCGGTGCTGGTCGGAGGTCCTCTGGGTACTCCGGCCGTGACCTTCGGCGGAGCCTCGACTGCGGAAAACCAGTATTACATCGACGGCATGCTCACCAGCGCCGTGCTCGACAATCAGGGTGGCATCGGCTTGCCCTACAACTCGATCGAGCAGCAACAGACTTTCATCTCGGGCTACGGCGCCAAGTACGGGCGCTCCATCGGCGGCGTGATCAACCAGATCGGCAAGAGCGGCTCCAACCAGTGGCACTTCGGGGTCCGTGCTCAGTGGGCACCGACCAACTGGCAGAGTGCGCCGGACAACAGCTATTGGGGCAATCCGTATGTCACGAGGCCAGGCCTGGAAGTAGGGGACCTCTACGCATACAACAAGAACAACCACGGCATGAATACGGTTTACGACGCCTATGTCAGTGGCCCGATCGTCAAGGACAAGTTGTTCTTCTTCCTGAGTGCCGAGCAGGACAATTCGCAGGCGTTCGGATTGGGTACCGAATTCGGCACAGCAGCGTACACCCGGACACACGAGCCGAAGCTTTACGCGAAAATCAACTGGAACATCAACGACAGTAACTTTTTGACACTGACGGCAATTCAGAGTTCACTGAAAACATGGGATTGGAACTATAACACCAATTATACGTTCCCCGCGTACCCATCGCCCGTTCCCCAGCCAACGACCTTTTTCAACAGGGGCCAAACGGGGAAGAACGTATACAGGATGGGGGCGCTCAATTATACGTCCTATATTACGGACAACTTGACTTTGCATGCGATGTACGGCAAATCGCACGAACAATATGGGAGTTTCCAGCCAGGTTATCCGGGGTTTGACCCATCTTTGGTGTTCGTGGGTGGTACCAGCAACGAGAACCCTGCGTACACGCCCAACGGATTTGTCAAGAATACGCAAAACGCCCTGACGGTGACCCCTGACAATCACCGCGTCGATCTTACCGACTACCGGGTGGATCTCGATTACAAATGGCGCAACCACGACTTCCAGGTCGGTATCGACAACGACATCCAGGTGGATCTCCACGATGGCGTGGAAGGCACCGGGCCCGGCTATGGGTGGTCTTACGGGCTTGTCCAGGGGGCGGACATCAACAAGCCGCTTATCGGGACGGACCCGAACATCCCACCGTACGTGGCGCCGGTGAATTCGAACGCGGCCGGCGCCGGAGGCTACTACGTCGAGAAGTTAATCCAGGCCTACAACCCGTCCACACGTGTCGTCGAACGCGCGCAATACGTCCAGGACCGCTGGCAAATCACGCCCAATTTCCTGCTGACCCTGGGCTTGCGCAATGACCAGTTCGTCAACTACGACGCCGCTTCCAACCCCTACATCAGGTTGACCAAGCCGAACTGGTCGCCGCGCATCGGCTTCAGTTGGGATGTACACGGCGATTCCACATTGAAGGTATTTGGAAACGCCGGACGCTATTACCTGACGCTGCCTGTCGGAGTCGGGACGACCGTTACTGCTCCCATCGTCAACATTACGGAATACGGGACCTATACCGGCATCGACCAGACCACCGGAGCACCGCTCGGATTCCAGCCGCTGCCGCAGAATCCGGCGACAGGGGTATCGTGTTGCAACCAGTATGGTTTTCCACGGAACAACTTGACCGTGGCTTCCCAGAACATCAAGGCCCCGTATTCCGACAATTTCGTGCTCGGCATGCAGCAGCAACTGAACTTCCTCGATACGCGCTGGGTGTTCGGGGCGACCGGCACCTATGAGAAGCTGGGGGAAATGATCGGCGGGTCCGATGATTCCTTGTCGATGTGTGCCGCAGGGCTGGCCCAGGGATACACCTGGATGACCCCGAATACCTGCAGCCAGTGGGTCCAGAGCCCCGTGATGATCAATCCGGGGGTTGACCAGAAAATTTATTTGAAGGCGCCGGATGGCACGCTGCGGCTGGTCGATTGGACCGCGCAGGACCAGACTTTCCAGATGGGGCCGAAACGCAACTACTACTCGCTGGACCTGTCACTCGCCCACGAGTGGGACGGCAAGTGGTTTGCCAAGTTCGATTACGTCTTTTCCAGGCTGTATGGCAATGATGCCGGGCCGGTCGGGCCGCTGTATGAGTCGAGCGGCGTCGTAGCCTATCTCACCGCGGTTTGGGCCTACCCCAGGATCATGGACAATTCCAATGGCCTTCTGGGTACCAACCGCAAACACTCGTTCAAGATCTACGGCGCCTATGCGATTACTCCGGACTGGATCGTCGGCGCCAACATCTGGATCGCGTCGGGCACGCCGCGGCTGTGCCGCGGTGCCTATGGACCGAATCAGATCCGTCTGCACACGGGCAGTCAGTACCACTTCTGCGCCGGCATTCCCATCGCGCCGGGTTCGGGGGTTCCGCCGGACGGGACAAAGAGCACGCCCTGGATTCACAACGTGGATTTGAGTGTGGATTACAAGCCGGGCTGGGCCCAGCACAAGCTCGACTTCAAGCTCCAGGTGTTCAACGTCTTCAACAAGCAGACGCCCACATTCTACGGCGACTATTTCATCACGACGTCCAGCCCCGGCAGCTTCTACAACACGATCGAGGTGCGACAGCCGCCACGCTCTGCGCAGTTCTCCATTGCGTATAACTGGTGATCTGCAGGCCCGGATCGGCACCGGTTGTCTGGCAACAGGTGCCGACCAACGCAGGCTATCGTGACGTCGGCATTGACTTTGCGATAACGTGAAGTCCAGGGTGCGATCGGGATAGCTCGGGACCATGTCAGGACCGTCAATTTCGCCGGTCATCGAGCGATTGCTGGCGACGGCGCGCAGCGAGTGGGAGGGCTTCCATCTGGACGCCGCCGAGCGGTCGCTGGCCAGCGTACTGGCGTTGGCACCCGGCGATCCGAAGGCGGTGCGGATGCTCGGTATGGTCGCGCGACGCCGTGGGGATTATGCCAAGGCCGTCGATTGCTTTCGACGGGTCATTGCGGTGTGGCCCGACGATTCATTTCTGCTCAGCGACTTGGGTCTCTCCCTGTTTTCACTCGGCGAGGTCGACGAAGCCACCAGGCACTTTCGGCACGCCTGCAAACTCGCGCCCGATTCTGGATCGGCCTGGTACAACCTTGGCGAGGCTCTGTGGCAGCAGGCATATGTCGAAGAAGCCGTCGCGGCGTTGCAGCAGGCATTGGCACTTGAACCTGCGCATGTCGAGGCGCGACTCGCGTTGGCGCGGGCCCAGGCCAGTTTGGGCGAGACCGAGGCGGCGCTTGCGGAATTTCGCGAGGTCGTGCACCGCGACCCGGTCAATGCTGACGCGTGGTATGGGCTATCGATGAATTTGGCGAGCTTCGACCCCGCGGATACCGCATGCCTGCAACAGGCTTTCGGGCGTGGGGATCTGCCGGCCCGCGCGCACTATCTGCTTGGTTTCGCGTTCGCGAAAGCACTGGAGGGTCGGGGTGATTATGCAAAAGCGTTCGAGGTTTTTCGGCTGGCCAACGCGTCGCAGCGCGCAAGCATCCGGGTAACGTGGGGCGTTGCAGAAGAGCACGGGTTTGTGGATTCGATCCTGGACGTATTTGCGAATGCCATCTCGCCGGCACCGAATGCAAACACCGGCAAGGAGGCCATTCTGGTCATTGGCATACCGCGCTCCGGGTCGACATTGGTCGAGCACATCCTGGCCTCCCATCCGGACGTTGAAGGTGCCAACGAGATCAAGGACATGCCAAAGATAATCGCGATGGAAACTCAGCGTCGTGGTTCTGCATTCCCCTTGTGGGTACCCGATGCAACTGCGCGAGATTGGCAGCGGCTCGGCGAGGAATACCTCGCGCGAACGGCGCGTTGGCGAAGGCACAAACCGCGCTTCACCGACAAGAATCTCATGAGCTGGCATCTCCTCGGTGCGGCACTGGCCATGCTGCCGGCAGCGCGTGTAATCATTGTCAGGCGCGATCCCGTGGAGACCTGCCTGGCGTGCTGGCGCCACTGTTTCACCGAAGAAGCCGGCTTCTCCTGCAACCTTGATGATGTGGCAGATTACTACGGTGAATTTTGGCGCCTGACACGTTTCTGGCTGGAAAAGTATCCGGCACGCGTGTTCGATTTGCGGTACGAGGCGTTGGTCGCCGACCCGGAAGGCGTCATTCGCCGTGTCCTGGATTTCTGCGGGTTGCCGTTCGATCCCGCCTGCCTGGCGCCCCACAAGACGTCGCGCGCCGTGTTGACCCCCAGCGCCGCGCAGGTTCGACAACCTTTGCACCGCGGTACCGCTCGGAGCGCGAGTTACGGTGACATGCTGGACGGCCTGCGTCGCCGCTTGCGCGACGCAGGCGTTCCGGTGGAGTGAGCGGCCTGGTCCGCTGTCGCCGCGGGTAGGGGGGGTTGACCCGCCGTGTGGAGCACGCTCAAGCGGGCAATCGCGTTTCTTGGGTAGGGCGGGTCAAGACCCGCCCTACGCGATCGTGCCATTGCTCACGAGCCAACCGATCCCAACGGCGGGTCAAGACCCGCCCTACGGCGACCCGCCAGTTCGGGCTGGTCGAGCAACTCGATCCAGTGGTAGATGGGAATGGTCGACCCGCTGGCGAGGTGCATTTGGCAGCCGACGTTCGCGGTGACGATCACCGAGGGATGGCCCGCCTGTAGCGCGTCGAGCTTGTTGCGGAGCAGGCGTTCGGACAACTTCGTCTGCAGCAGCGAGTAGGTGCCGGCCGAGCCGCAACACAGATGGCTGTCGCGCACCGGCACCAGTTCGAACCCCGCGGTCCGCAAAATCCGTTCTACTACGCCGACGACCCGTTGCCCGTGCTGCAGTGTGCACGGTGCATGCCAGGCGATGCGTCGACCTTTCCCGATACCTTCGAAAGCCCGAAGATCCTCGTTGGCCAGTACCTCGGCCAGATCGCGCGTCAGTGCCGAAATGCGTTCCGCCTTGGCTGCGTAGTGCGTGTCATCGCGCAGCAGATGGCCGTACTCGCGGACCATCGCTCCGCAACCACTCGCGGTCATCACCAGCGCTTCCGCGCCCGCTTCGATGTGTGGCCACCAGGCATCGATGTTGCGGCGCATGAACGCCCGCGCTTCGTTCGGCGCGGTCAGGTGATGACTGATGGCGCCGCAGCAGCCGGCACCCTTGGCCGTCTCGAGCCAGATGCCGAGCGTCGCGAGCACGCGCGCCGCCGCCGCGTTGGTGGCTGGCGTTGCGACCGACTGGACGCAGCCGGCAAGCGCAAGCATTTTCCTGTCGAGTGAGCGAGCCGCGGACGAGGTTGCAACTTGCAACCGGCGCGGCGTCTTGCACATTCCACCGGACCAACGCGCTGGCGCGATACGGCCCAGACCGAATAGAACGGCAAAGCGCTTCGGGTATGGCACGATCGCACGCAGCGTACGGCGCATGATGCGCTCGGCGAGCGGGCGCTGGACGCGCGCGTCGACGGCGGCGCGGCCGAGGTCGACGAGGCGCCCGTAGCGGACGCCCGACGGGCACGTCGTTTCGCAGGCGCGACAAGTGAGGCACCGGTCGAGGTGTTGCTGCGTCCTGCGGGTCGGCGTTTCGCCTTCGAACACCATCTTCATGAGGTAGATGCGGCCGCGCGGCCCATCCAATTCATCGCCGATCAACTGGTAGGTCGGACAGGTCGCCGTGCAGAAGCCGCAGTGCACGCAGGCGCGCAGGATTTCGTCGGCTTCATGGCCTTCGGCGGTATGCCGGAATGATTCGGCGAGGTTGGTTTGCATTGTCAGTTCTGAAAATCCGTTCGTGCTGGGCTTGTCGGAGGGTACGAACGGACTCCTCGGTTATTTCAAGACTTTGATTATCCCTGATGCTCAGCCAAATCATCTCTCCCCCGTCATTCCGGGGCGGACTGCGGCTTCATCGCGGGCCGAACCCGGAATCCATCTCTTGATCTTCCGGGTGAACAAAAATGGAATCCGGGTTGCCGCGCCATGAAGCCGGCGCGGCCCCGGAATGACGACATTCAGGGGGTGTTGGCACACGTACTGGCTGAGCATCAGGGATAAGCAGGTTTCAAGGCTCTCTTCAACATCGCTTCGCCAAGGCAGTCCTGATCTCGTCGAAGAGCTCAGCGCGAACGGCGATGAGCCAGAGGTTGCCTAAGACTCCGCGTACATCCGGCCCGGATTGAAAATGCCTTGCGGGTCCATCGCGGCCTTGATGCGCTGATGGAGTTGCAGCAGCACTTCGGGCAACGGATGGAACGGCTCGACGGTACGATCTTGACAGCGAAACA
>JBOHYT010000338.1:0-2513 GCA_050738055.1 Rhodanobacteraceae bacterium | reverse complement strand
CGAAGCCGGTCTCGACGCCGCGGGCATCCGGCGATCGATCCTTGCACGCTTTCCGCAATCCGCGAATGTCCGTTCGCGCTCGGGAGCCCGTTGACCGGCTCTGCCCGCGCACGGACGCGCGACTTTGCTGCGTCTCACCGCCCGCGCAGCGCCCAGCCGCGGATCCGCGCATGCAGCGCGTCGAGGCCATCGGTCAGCGCCGCGGGTCCGGGCTGCAGGATGATCGACGACTTGATCTCGTGCAGCTCGCCGTCGCGCACCGCCGGGACGGCGCCCCAGCCGGGACGCGCCGCGACTTGTTCCGCGCGGAATTTCTTGCCGCACCACGAGCCGAGCATCAGGTCGGGTTGCCGGCGCACGACTTCCATCGGATCGGCGAGGATGCGGTCCTTCGCCAGCGGTTTTTCGGCAAGTTCCGGAAACACATCCTCGCCGCCCGCGATCCGGATCAACTCCGCCACCCAGCGGATGCCGCTGATCGGCGGCTCGTCCCATTCCTCGAAATAGACGCGGGGATGGCGCGGCAACGCTGCGCCCTGCGCGCGCACCGCTTCGACGTGGGCTTCCAGTTTGCACGCGTACGCCTCCGCGTGGTCGGCCGCGCCAACCAGCGCGCCGAGCCGCCGAACATAGGCGACGATGCCTTCGACCGACCGATGGTTGCTGATCCACACCTCGACGCCCGCGCGGATCAGTTCGCGCGCGATGTCGGCCTGGATGTCGGAAAACCCGATCGCCATTTCGGGCGCGAGCGCAAGGATCTTGTCGATCTTCGCGCTGGTGAACGCCGAGACCTTCGGCTTTTCCTTGCGCGCGCGAGGTGGGCGCACGGTGAACCCGCTGATCCCGACGATCCGGTCCTGCTCGCCCAGCGCATACAGC
Organism: Rhodanobacteraceae bacterium; assembly: GCA_050738055.1. Taxonomy (GTDB): domain Bacteria; phylum Pseudomonadota; class Gammaproteobacteria; order Xanthomonadales; family Rhodanobacteraceae; genus 66-474. The sequence goes on along the minus strand of JBOHYT010000338.1, from coordinate 1,631 downwards.
ACCTCGGTCGGTTCTTCGGTCAAACAAACGATGCGGCGGGGACCGGGCATCACGGGTACAACAGCCGCTTGTGCCACTCGCCACCCGCAAGCTCCCAGCGCTCGCGTTCGTTCCAGCGGTGCGCGCCCGCGTACCAGAACTCGACGAGATCTGGCACCACGAGATATCCGCCCCACTCGGGCGGCCGCGGCACCTCGCGTCCCGCGAATTCGCGCTCGAATCCGGCGATGCGTGCCTCCAGCGCAGCACGATCGGGCAGGGTTCGCGATTGCAGCGAGGCCCACGCGCCAAACTGGCTGAGCCGTTCGCGGGTCGCGAAATAGGCGTCCGATTCGGCGGCCGGCAATTTTTCCGCGCGCCCTTCGATACGGACCTGGGCGGCAGGATTCATGTGCTTCCAGTGCAGGCACAACGCGACGCGCGGGTTGGCATCGAGCTGTGCGCCCTTGTCGCTGTGGTAATGCGTGAAAAAGGTCGGCCCGCGCCCATCGAGGGTTTTCAGCAACACCATGCGCGCATGCACGCGGCCATCCGGGTCGGCGGTCGCCACGGCCATCGCGTCGGGTTCGGGGTCACCACTGGTGCGCGCCGCTTCACGCAGTCGCAGCAACGTTTCCAGGATCGTCGGGTGGAGGGACACGGCAGTTCGTCGCTTCGGTGGACCTGATGAGTATCAATGTTCAACACGATTGAACACGGACTGTTCTGTGAACCATCGTCATTCCGGGGCCATCGCCAGTTCCATCGGCGATGGAACCCGGAATCCAGCTCCTTGCGCGCGGAGCGAAAAGCTAGATTCCGGGTTCTGCCCGCAAACAGCGCGGGCAGCCCCGGAATGACAAGGTGCCTATACGTTCCGGTGCTCGTTGAGCACCCACGGTGAAACTCGCATCAAGCTCCAGCGAAGCAGCAATCATGGATGATTGCACTCAACTCTGCTCGATGCGGTACCCGTGCTGGTACACCGCGGTCAGCCGCCAGCCGTTCTCGCCGGACAGGCCGAGTTTCTTGCGCAGACGGCTGATGTGGGTGTCCACGGTGCGGGTGCTCACGTCGCCGCCAAGGTTCCAGACGTTCTCGAGCAGCGCATCGCGGCTGACGATGCGGCCCTGCCGGCGGAACAGGTAACAGGCCAGTTCGTATTCGCGCTGGGTCAGTTCCACCGGCTCGCCATGCACCGAAACCTGGCGCCGCTGCGCATCGATCCGGTAGGGCGCAAGTTCCATGGTGTCGCTGCCATCGCTGTCCGCGCCCCGGCGGCGCAATACCGCAGCGACGCGCGCCAGCAGTTCACCCTGCTTGGGCGGCTTGACCACGTAGTCGTCGGCGCCCGCCGCCAAGCCTTCCACGATGTCGGACTCCTCGCCGCTCGCGGTCAGGAAGATCACTGGCAAGCCGGTGTTGGCCGACTCGCGGATCCAGGCAAGCACCTCGAGCCCGGTGGCGTCGGGCAGGTGGCGGTCGAGCAGCAGCAGGTCCACTGCCTCGTTGCCGAGGCGGCGGCGGAATTCGGTCGCGGTCCGGAACACTGCGCATCGGTATCCCGCGTGTTCCAGCCACAGCCGCAACAATTCGGTCTGCTCGGGATCGTCCTCCACGCAACCGACCGTCCACGTCACGGCACTCATCAC
>JBOHYT010000337.1:0-3475 GCA_050738055.1 Rhodanobacteraceae bacterium | reverse complement strand
GCCCCCGCCTACTCCCCCCTATAGCCATCTTTTCTTTTTTGTGTCTTCTGTGCCTTTTTGTGGCCAGTCTCTTCTTTTTTCCTATGTGTCTTTTGTATTTTTCTGTATTGGGTTTCTTTCCCCTATGTGTCGTTTGTGCCCTTTGTGGCTAATTTTCTTCCAGTCTTCCCACTGCCAGCAGGTTGCGACAGTCATGGCGCGGAATCCCCATCGCTCGCGCTCGGGCCGGGCCGCCCCGCGGTACGCTTGAAGGTGACCACTTCCGATTCCTCCCCGGTGCCGCGCAACACCCGGCTGCTGCGTTCAAGCATATCCAGTTCCGGCAGCCGGTCCCTGTCGCCCACATCCAAGCCCAATTCCGGCCGCTCGAATTTGCGCGCCTGCGTCAAAACCATCCGCTCATAGGAACCCACCAAGTCGTTGTAAGCCTCCGTCGCCTTGTCCAGATTTTTCCCGATGTTGACGAAATGCACGGTCATGGTCTTGAGCCGCTTATGCAGCTCCCGGCCGATCAAACTGAGTTCCTGCGCGCTCTCGGCAATTTTTTCCTGGCTCCAGCCGTAGGCAATCGCCTTGAGCAGCGCGATCAGCGTCGTCGGTGACGCCAGAATCACCCGTCCCTCCATCGCCGTCTCGATCAGATCGGGCGACTGCTGCAGTGCCGCACTGTAGTAGGCTTCCCCCGGCAGGAACATCACCACGAATTCCGGCGACGGCTGAAACTGGCTCCAGTAGGCCTTCTGCGACAGCATGGCGATGTGCTTGCGAACCTGCTCCGCATGGTCGGCCATCAGTTGCTGGCGTTTCGCCTCGTCGGGCTCGTCGGCGGCCGCCAGGTAGGCCATCAGCGAAACCTTGGAATCGACCACCACCGTCTTTTGCGACGGCAGCCGTACCACCATGTCCGGACGCAACCGCCCGGCTTCGGTGGTCACCGATTCCTGCGTGGTGAAATCGCAATATTCCAGCATCCCGACCAGCTCGACCACGCGCTTGAGCAGCATTTCACCCCAACTGCCCCGAACCGTCGGCGCCTTCAGCGCGTTGACCAGTTTGGCAGTCTCCTTTTTCAGCTGCTCCTGCGAGCCCGCCAGCGTTTCAATCTGTTTGGTGATCGATCCATAGGCCTCCGAGCGCACCTTTTCCACCGCCTGAATCTGCTGATCGACCTTGCCCAGCGTTTCGAAAACCGGCTTGACCAGTTCCTGGATCGCTACCTGCCGCTTTTCCAGATCGCCCTTGGCCCCTTCCTGGAACTTTTCAAGGTTCTGCTTGGCCAGGTCCAGAAAGGTCTTGTTGTTCCCCGCCAACGCTTCCGCCGACAACGCCTTGAAAACGTCGGTGAGATTTTTCTGCGCGTCGGCCCAGTGCGTCTGCTGTTCCCGGAACGACTCCTCGCTCTTTTTCGCCGCGGTCGTCGCCGTGGCCAGTTGCTGCTGCAACTCCGCCAGATCGCGGCCAAACGCAGCCAGCCGTTTATCCCGTTCACCCACCGCCTGTTTGGTCTCAACCAGTTGGTCGTGCAGGAGCGCTGCGGCTTTGCTCTCGGCCGCGACCTGAGCCTCCAATCCACCGATGGCTTGTTTCATTTGCTCGATCTCGGCCCGGCATTTCTCCAGTTGGGTCGTCCGCGCCGCCAATTCCATCTCCAAGGGCGTGATGCGCCCAGCGCGTTCATCCGCGCGCGCCCGAGACTTTTCCTCATCGCTCAAACGCCCGTTCATTTGGGATATTTCGGCCTTCTGCATTTCGTTCAGCCGCTGCAACTCCTGCGCTTTTTGCTCCGCCTGCTGAGCCCGTTCCTGCAAGGTGCCGCGCTCGGTCAGGGAATCGCTGAGCGCCTGCTGTACGCGCGCTTCCGCCCGCGCCCGCAGAACCAGCCAGACCACCACCCCACCGGCCAGGACACCCAAGGCCGAACCCAACAAAAAATATACGATTGCCATGACTGCCATCCCGAATGCTGGGTCCACCCGAAACCGGATTCATTGTTTCCGACCCTTGTATGATACGCCGTTTCCAGCCTCGACACCGCCCCATTCAAGGCGAAAGGCCGTTCGCGCTCCTCTTCCCTGGGAGCGCCGGTCATCTGACCGGTTCTTGTTCTTGCGCGCGTCAGCGCGCTGCCGGGCCCGCGGGCGGGCTCGCCCGCTCTTCGTCCCAACCGTCCGTTCGGCTCCGGAAGTCTATCTATCCCCCTCGAACGCCCGAGGCATCGTGGCATGGGACGCTGTCCCATGCATAAAAAGTGCGAGCGAAGCTCGCGCCCTACTGCTCCGCTTGCACGCGCATTCCGTCCTGCCACGCGCTTGGTCGGCGCTCGCAAATCGTCGCACGCCCTCTTTTTCAGCAGCCTGCTAGTGGCGTGTCAGGATTGATTCTGGTGGTGGATGCCGCGGACGGTTCTGCCGTCCCTCCGGGACTGACGACCCATTTTTGGACCTCATTTCCCAGCACGGCGGTGCTGGGAAATGACACTGGCGTCCCGCAAGCGGGACTCAAAGGCAGGGCGGAAGAACAACCGATTTCAAGTTTGAAATGGCACTATGCCTTCGGCCCGCGGCAGATTTCAAAGGCCGCCTTGAGTCCGGGGAAGGGGTCACCGGTGGAACCGAAGCCGTATTCATGACCGACATACAGCGAATACCCGGTGTCGGCGATGGCCTTGCAAATGCCCGTGTAGTTCAGTTCCTGCGTGTCGTCCATCAATTGGCGACCGGGATTGCCGGCGGTATGGAAGTGACCGATATGCTGGATGTGTTTGCGCACCGTACGGATGATGTCGCCTTCCATGATCTGCATGTGATAGATGTCATACAGCAGTTTGACCCGCGGCGATCCGACCGCTTCACACAGCCGCACGCCCCAAGCGGTGTGGTCGCACTGGTAGCCGGGGTGATCCACCTTTGAATTCAGCAATTCGACGTTCAGGTTGATCCCCTTCGCTTCGGCGTAGGGCGCGACCCGGCGTAGAACCTCAGCACAGATCACCAGTCCTTCGTCGTCGGACACACCGGGTTGCCGGTCGCCGCTCAAGCAGATCAAGCCGGGGATGCCGAAGAGGACCGCAACGTCGATCGATTCGCGCAATTCGGCTTCGATGCGCGTGTGGTTTTCACGCCGATTGAGGCCGTCGCGGAGCGTGCCATGGCCGCACATGCTGGCCATGGTGAGCCCCTCCGCGCGCACGGTGGCAAACAGCTTTTCCCAATTTTTGTAGTTTTTGCGGTCATGCACTTCGACCGCGGGATACCCGATCGATTTCACCCTGCGGCAGAATTCCGCCGCGTCCATTTCCGGACGGTAGAAACAGGGCAGACACAAGGATTGCTTAACCGGCATCGGTGGCTCCTGAACAAAACGGCGCGGGGATGGGCGGGGGGGGTGGCTGGCGATCCATTCTACCGGACAAATTCGTACACAACACCCAGCCCGATTCCCGCTTGCGCGCCGTCCGAAGTGGCACGGGCTGGTC
>JBOHYT010000336.1:0-8627 GCA_050738055.1 Rhodanobacteraceae bacterium | reverse complement strand
CGCCGGCTCACCGAGTCCGAAATCGACGCGCTGCGCTACTCCGCCAATCACTACGTCGAACTCAAAGACGAATATCTCGCGATGTCGTAGGAGCGGCGGAAGCCGCGATCCGTTGGCCGAACGCGCGATACCGCGCAACCGGTCGGGCCTGCCGGCCCTCCTACCAGCGCGATTCGCGCAAGATGAATATCTCGCGTTGTCGTGGGAGCTGTTGCAGGAGCGGTGGAAGCCGCGAGCCGGTTCGCCAGATGCGCGATATCGGCGCAACCCTGATCGGGCCTGCCGGCCCTCCTACCAGCGCGATTCGCGCGATTCGCGCAATGCGCGCAACGCGGCCTCGGTATCGGGGCGCACGCCGTGCCAGCGGAGAAACGAGGCAGCGGCGGTTTCGATGAGCATTCCGAGGCCATCGGACACGCGTCGACAACTGGCGCCGCGCGCCCAGTCGAGAAACGGCTGCGCGGCGGCCCCGTAACTCAGGTCGTAGGCGGCTGTGTTGCTCCCTGCAATCGACGCAGGCAACGCCAACGATGCCTGCTGCACGCCGGCGGAAGTCGCATTCACGATGAGATCGAACGACGTCAGCCGATTCAGTCCGTCCCATTGACTAATGCGCACGCGCTGCGGTTGCGCGAGCGCAGAGGCCAACGCCTGACCGCGGCCGAACGTACGGTTGGCAATCGTCAGCGTGCCTGCACCCGCATCCAGCAGCGCAAACGCCGCCGCACGCGCGGCCCCGCCGGCACCGAGCAGCAGCACATGGCAACCACGCAGTTCGATGCCATGGCGCGCCTGCAGGTCGGCGAGCATTCCACCCCCGTCGTTGCTGTCCGCCTCGATCCGTCCGTCCGGCAGCGCGGTGAGCACGTTCGCCACGGCGATCCGTTCCGCGGTCGGGGTGCGCACATCCGCCAGTCCGAACGCCTCGCCCTTGTGCGGCAGGGTGACGTTCGCGCCGCGTCCGCCGTCCGCAAAAAAGCAACGCGCCGCGTACGGGAAGTCATCTGGCGCCGCATCGAGCGCGACGTATTGCAGATCGATGCCGGTCTGCGTCGCGAACAGGCCGTGCAGCCGCGGCGACAACGAGTGTGCGATCGGGTGACCGAATACGGCGTAACGGGGCGGGGCGGGCATGCGGGTTCGGGATTCGGGATTCGGGATTCGAGGTTCGAGGTTCGAGGTTCGGGGTTCGGGAATCGGGAGACGGGAATCGGACTGCGGAGGCAGGATGCCGGAGCGAACATCGGCGGAGCCGATGGCCCGAAGGGCGAGCCGCAGGATGCGGCGAGTTTATCGGGAATCGGGAATCGGGAATCGGGAAAGCGTAACAACGATCCATTGTTGTCGCGGAATGGCAAAAGACCGATGCCGCGCGTCGCAAGCCGTGAGACGGCGGCATCGCAATCTGGGCGAGACCGCCACCGGAGCACCCCATGCGCCAGTCAACGCCAGCCGTACGCCCCGCCCGCCGATCGCCCGGCATCCGCCGCAGCTACGCCCCATCGTCGCGCCGCGCGATGGTCGCCTCGTCGTTTCCCCGCCGCGACGGTCGCACCGCTGTACCGAAGTCCCGCGGCCATGCCCAGGATTCCATCCCCGACCCGATCCTTCTCGGCGCCGCGACCTGGCTCGCCTGCGGCGTCGTGCTGCTTGGGCTTACGCCATTGCCGCTGCGCGGAGCCGCGCTGGGCTGGTCGCCGGCGTTCTGGTTGCTCGCCGCACCGGCGATCCTGCTTCTGGCCAGATGTATATTTGAGGCTGCCATACGAAGCCGTTTTTGTGAAAAGTCAGGCCAAGGAAGGCCGTGATGCTCATGGACCTTGGTCGCATCAGTTGACTGGTTCACTCAAGGAAGCTGCGACCCGGGACGATCGCATTCAGAGAGCTACCCCATTCCGTTTCGCCTCCATCCGCCGCAGCAATTCGGTCATGACGCGCAGATAGAGATCCTCGCCCAGTTCGTCGTCTTCGACGCCGGCGTCGATCGACGGATTGTCGTTGACTTCGATCAGCAGCGTCCGATCGTGGGTCTGCTTGATGTCGACGCCGTACAGGCCCGAGCCGATCGGCGCGGTGCCGCGAACCGCAAGGCGGACCACCTCGGGGGGCACGTCTTCCAGCTTCAGGCACTCGAATCCGCCCGTACGGGCGCTGCCACGGGCGCTGTGGTTGTAGATCTGCCAGTGGCCGCGCGACATGAAGTATTTGCAGGCGTACAGCGGCTTGCGGTTCAGCACGCCGATGCGCCAATCGAATTCCGTATACAGGAACTCCTGCGCGATCAACAGCGCGGTGCTCTGGAACAGGTGTTGCGCGGCCTCGGCCAGTTCCTTCTCGCCGTCGACCTTGACCACGCCGCGCGAGAACGAACCGTCCGGAATCTTCAGTACCAGCGGAAAGCCCAGCCGCTCCGGCAGTTCCCGCAACTGCCTGGGGTCCTCGCGATACAGCACTTCGGAATGCGGCACCGCGAGTTTCTTCGAACGCAGCAGGTCGTTCAGGTAGATCTTGTTGGTGCAGCGCAGGATCGAGGTCGGATCGTCGATGACCACCATGCCCTCGCGTTCGGCCTTGTGGGCGAAGCGGTAGGTGTGGTTGTCTGGCGCCGTGGTCTCGCGGATGAACAGGCCGTCGTACTCGGCGAGACGCGGATAGTCGTTCTTGGTGATCGGGTCGACCTCGACGTCGAGTTCGCGCCCCGACGCGACGAAATGCTTCAGGGCGCGCGCATTGGAAGGCGGCATCGTTTCCTTCGGGTCGACCAGCATCGCGAGGTCGTAGCGATACCGCTTGCGGGTGCGCGGCTTGCGCCACAAGCGTCTGGAAAACGCGTCCAATGCCTGCGCGAAGCCATCCTCCTGGGCATCGTCGAGGGTGTGCAGGCCGACCGGCTTGATCGCCGAGATCTGCCACACCCGATCGCGCTCGAACTCGATCCGGAGCAGCGGGCACGGGAAAGTCTCGAACACCTGGCGCGCGAGGTCTTGCAGCGCCGGGTACGAGGTGACGCCGAAATACACCAGGATGCCGAGGTCGGTGGTGTCCTGCCCACCCGCCGGCAGGAAGTGCCCGAGTTTCTGGTTGAGGTCCTCCACGTCCAGGTTGTACAGCGCGCGCTTGCGCAAATCGTTGATGGTGCGCACCGACGGGATCACCCGGTGGCCGCGCGCCTCGCCAAGCAGCGAAACGTAATGGCCGATGCCGAGGTACTTGTAGCTGCGGCACAGGTTGATCACGTGGGTGCGCTCGTCGCCGCCCACCGGCTCGCGCAGGTACTGCATCGCGGTGACGACGTTGTCGGACGGATAATACGATCCCCAGTCCGAAGCTTTCTCGACAACGATGGCCAGTCGACTCATTGCATCCTTCCCGATTCCGTGCCTGCACGCGCCCTTTCGCGCTGGGCTGCGCGCGGACGCCCGCGCAGTGTCCGCATCCCGCGCCGCAAACGCAAGCACGGAAAGAGGGACGCACCGCGGACGGTGGCGCACCCGTGAGGGACGCATCACCGGCCACGCGGCGCCGAAGCCGCGGCGGATCAGGCCAGGTGCATGACCAGCGCTTCCGTAATCCCCGTGCGCAAGGCGACCGGCGATGACCTGAGCGCCTTGGTGACGCTGGAAGTCGCGACTTTCCACAGCGACCGCATCAGCCGGGCGCAGTGGTGTCGCCACATCGCGAGCGACAGCGCGTGCGTGCTGGTAGCCGGTACCAAGGGACGGATTGATGGCGCCGTCGTGATGTTCCGGCGCCGGCGCTCCAGCCGCGCGCGGGTGTATTCGCTGGCGGTCGCCGCAGCGGCGCGCGGGCGCGGCGTGGCCTCCGCGTTGCTCGCCGGAGCGGAGGCGGAGGCCTTGCGACGCGGCTGCGACACCCTTTACCTCGAGGTACGCACCGACAACCGCGCCGCGATTGCGCTCTACGAACGTCGCGGGTATCGCCGCATGGATCGTCGGGTCGCCTTCTACGAGGATGGCGCCGACGCGTGGCGATACGCCAAGGCCCTGACAACTGTCACCCGCTGACCGGTGACATCCGGGACATGCGTGCGCAACCATGTGGGCGCATGATGGTGCCCGGGTCGCGCCCACCGTCCCGTGGGGCCTGTCAAGCGAACTTGACAACCAGCGGAACCGTGGCTACCGTATGTAAAGTTGACTTGACACGGAGTCAACGCGATGAACCGTTCTCCCAAACTGGCGCTGCTCGCCGGCGCGCTGCTCGCCGTCGCCGTGACCGCAGGCGCGGTTCCGCCTGCCCACGCCGCTTCGACCACCGCACCCGCGATACCGTCCAAACCGGTGGTCGAACGGCCGCAGGCGAATGCCGACGTCGACCGCATCCTCACGGCCATGAACAACGCTTCGACCTGGGGCCATCCGGACCTGTTCGGCGAGTACGCCGGCATGCGGCTGTATTTCGAAGGCCACTACCAGGCCGCGATCAAGTATTTCCAATACGGCGCGCGCTACGCCGACAAGCTCTCGCAGCTCAGCATCGGGCTCATGTACGAAAACGGCCGCGGCGTGGAGAAGGATCCGGTCACGGCGTGCGCGTGGCTGGCGCTCGCGGCACAACGCAAATTCCCGAGCTTCGTGGCGACCCGCAACCGGGTCTGCGAGGCGCTGACGCCCGCGCAACACGACCAGGCCGTCGCGGTGCTCGACAAGCTGCTGCCGGTCTATGGCGACAAGGTCGCCAAGAAGCGGATGACCGACGCGCTGAGGCTCGCCAAGATGGAAACCACCGGCTCGCGGCTGGGCTTCGACAGCGGCATCACGACCGTGGGCGTCAACCAGAACTGCGGCGGTCCCACGACCACCACGGCGGGCGTGCCCGTGCCGGTGGCGGGTTGTGGCAGCACCAACTTCTGGTCGCCCGAACGTTGGGATTCGAAGCAGTACTTCCAGATGCGCGATGCGCGCTGGCGCGGCGTGGTCACCGTCGGCTCGCTGGAACAGCAGAGCCACGCGCACGTGAAGGCGGCCAACAGGAAGCAGCCGGCATCAGCGCCACCCGCGTCCGCCTCCAGCACCGATCACTGATTCGCATCCAGGCGAACGAAGACGCGCGGCGAAAGCCAATGGGTCGTCGACGGTAGATTCGCGATCTCCGCGACCCATGCGCACCCGTATACTCGCCGGATATTCCGCACCAAGGCCTTGCGCATGCGTCGTCACGTTGTGCCGGCATCGTTGCTGTTGATGGGGATCAGCGTACTCACGGGCTGCGGCCAAAAAGGCCCGCTGGTGCTGCCGCCGCCCAGGCCCGTCGTGCCGGCGCCGGCGACGTCCGTGCACCAGCAGCCCGCACCGGCGGCGGCGCTGCCCGCGCCGGCCACCAGCCCGGCGTCACCGGTCACCGCACGCAACGGTTGAACACGAGGCACCCATGGGCTTGCGCTTCACCAAGATGCACGGCCTCGGCAACGATTTCGTCGTGCTGGATACGCGGGGATTCCCGCTGCGGCTCGAAACCGCGCAAATCCGCGCGATGGCCGACCGCCATACCGGCATCGGCTTCGACCAGTTGCTGGTCATCGACTCGGCAGGCGATTGGTCGTGCGTCGCCGCGTATTCGATCCACAACGCCGATGGCACCCCGGCGGAACAGTGCGGCAACGGCGCGCGTTGCATCGGCGCGTGGCTGCATCGGGATGGCACCCTTTCGGTCGGGGCCGATGTGCGACTGGAAAGCCCCGTGGGCCCGGTCGGCATGCGTCTGATCGACGCGTCCACGGTCGCGGTCGGGATCGGGGAGCCGGAGTTCGAACCCGCGCGCATCCCGTTCGATGCGCCCGCGGCAGCGGATCACTACGCGCTGGATCTGGATGGCGAAACCATCGAGGTCGCGGCGATCTCGATGGGCAATCCGCACGCAGTGATCGAGGTCCGCGACGTCGAGGACGCGAGGATCGATCGACTCGGCCCGCGGGTCACTTCCCACGCGCGGTTTCCGCAAGGCGCCAACACAGGTTTCGCCCAGGTCGTCGATCCGCACACGATCAGGCTGCGGGTGCACGAACGCGGCGCCGGCTGGACGCTCGCCTGCGGCAGCGGCGCGTGCGCGGCGGTCGCCGCACTGCGTCGGCGCGGGCGCGTCGGCGACGAGGTGCGCGTGGAACTGCCCGGCGGCGCGCTCACGATTGCGTGGCCCGGCCCCGGTCATCCGCTCTGGATGACCGGCCCGGCGGCATTCGTGTTCGACGGTGACTGGCTCGGTCTTTGATCTGGGCGATTACAGGGATTTTTTACCACGGATTTGCACGGATGAAGCGAATCCTGAATCCGTGAGCATCCGTGCAAATCCGTGGTAACGCTTTTCCGTCGCAACCCCGATTGCGTTCGCGCGGCCGAACACCCAAACTTTGCCGCAACCCGAAACCACGGAACACGCATGCCCGAACTGACCCTGAAACAATCCCTCGAAGCGATGGATGTCGCCGAATACCTGCGCCAGCATCCGCGCTTCCTGGAAAACTTCCCCGATGTCGCGGCGGAACTCGTGGTTCCGCGCGAACACGGCCCTGCGGCATCCCTGGCCGCCTATCAGCTCGAGACCCTGCGCGCGCGCAACCACGAACTCAACGAGCGGCTCGCCGAGCTCGTTGCGATCGCCGGCGACAACGAACAGTTGATGGTGCGGGTGCACACCCTCACCGTCGGCCTGCTGCGCGACGACAACCTCGCGGACACCTGCAAGAGCTTCGTGGCCGCGCTGAACGAAGATTTCCATACCGGCCTGGTGCGGCTGGTGCTGTTTCGCGACGGCGCGGCCCTGCCCCGAGCCGACTGGCTGATCGCGGTGCCACAAGGCGCCGACGCGCTGCCGGCTTTCACCCATTTCCTGGCGCGCGGCGAACCCGCCTGCGGACGACTCGCGCAGGAAAAGCTCGACCGTCTGTTCGGCGTCGCTTCCGGCAAGGTGCAATCGACGGCGTTGCTGAAGGTAGGCAGGCAGGGCATGCTCGCGATCGGAAGCGAAGATCCCAACCGCTTCCATCCCGGGATCGGAACGATCTTCCTCAAATTGATCGCGCAGGCACTGGACGCCGCGATCTCGCGTTTTCCTCCCGAGACGACATGAGCGCGATGCTCGGCGCCGATACCGCGAGATTCCTCGCGTATCTCGAGGTCGAGCGCCGCTATTCGCCGGGAACGCTGCGCAACTATGCCCACGCGCTGGATGCACTGACGCGCTTCGCCGGTACCCTCGAGCTTCGCGACTGGGGCGAGCTGCGCGGCGAACAACTGCAGACCTTCGTCGCGGCCGAACACCGACGCGGCCTCGAGCCGCCCTCGCTGCGCGCGATGCTCTCGGCATTCCGCAGTTTCTTCCGGTTTCTGGCGCGCAACGGACGCATCCGGAACAACCCTACCGCCGGTGTCCGCTCCCCGAAAGTGCGCCGCAAGCTGCCCGAAGTGCTGGACGTGGACGAAGCCGCGATGCTGGTCGAGGTGGATGCCAGCGACCCGCTGGCGCTGCGCGACCACGCGATGCTGGAGCTTTTGTATTCAAGTGCATTACGGGTTTCGGAACTGTGCGGCGTACGCTGGCGCGATCTGGACACCGAACAAGGCTTGCTGCGCGTCACCGGCAAGGGCAACAAGACCCGCATCGTGCCGGTGGGACGGATGGCGCTCTCGGCATTGGCGGCGTTGCGCGATTCGCAAATCCCCGGCGCGGATGACCCGGTGCTGCGTGGCCGCGGCGACCACGCGCTGACGCCCGGCGCGGTGCGGGCCGCGATCAAACGCCGCGCGCGCCAACAAGGCATATGGAAGCGCGTGTACCCGCATCTGCTTCGGCATTCCTGCGCCTCGCACTTGCTGGAATCCTCGGGCAACCTGCGCGCGGTGCAGGAACTCCTGGGCCACGCCGACATCGGCACCACCCAGATCTACACCCACCTCGACTTTCAGCACCTCGCCAAGGTGTACGACGCCGCGCACCCGCGCGCGAAGCGCAAGTGAAGCTGTCCAATCAGCTTCTCAACCACGTGCCAGAGCAGGCATTCGCGAAGAAACAAAAATTTGTTTCGCAAGAGCTTTTTTACCACGGATGCCGGAACTGGTGATGTTCTGGCGATCGATGATCGTCACCGGGCTGGCGGTTTCGGTATCCACGCGGCGGATCAACGAGCCGGTGACGACCAAGGTCTGCAGGGTCTTCGGTTTGCCCTGCGTCTGGGCTGAAGACTCCGGCGGCTGTTGCGCCTGGGCAAGGCCGGCAGCGGCAATCAGACCGGCCGTCAATCCGACGCGCACGGCCAGCGACAAACGGTTCATCTGGTGGTTCATGGGTGTTCTCCCCGGCGGAAGTGGAATACGACAGCGCGGTCGAAACCGCACCGCTCATGCAATCGCCAAACACTCGAATTTTTTGCGCCTCTTGACAGTCCCCCGCCCGTCAATCAAGCAGGTGCGTACGGTATCCGCGCCAACCCCTTGATGCAATCGCCGGAAGGGCGCTTCCGGATGCTGAACTCTTTCCGGCTAACGGCCGCCACCACGGACGGAAGCGCCGACGCGGTTTCCTTGTTTTTCGAGACGCTTGCCATTGGCGACCGTCGTCCCCACCTTCTCGGCACCCCTTCCCTTGGCGAGGCGTCCATGGAGTCCTTTCAC
>JBOHYT010000335.1:0-3643 GCA_050738055.1 Rhodanobacteraceae bacterium | reverse complement strand
CGTCGTAATAGCCGCGCTGCGCGAGGTTGACGAAATTGGCGACGGTCAGCGGCGCCTTGTCGTCGAACAGGCGCACGCGGATCGGTCCCTGCGAAGTCTTGAACGTTGCCGTGAGGCTCATGTCGGTTCCTGTTGCCTGCGCCGAAGCTGCGGTTGGCCGACCAGCATAACGTGCGCACGCTGCCGCGTTTCAATCCGGTTGATCGGGAGTCACGCTGCAGCGACGGAGCAGACGTCCTCCAGAAAGCGCTCGATGGCGTCGAGCGCTTCTGGTTCGTCAAGCATCGGGGCGTGGCCCACGCAGGCGACGAGAGCGGTGCGCATCCCCGGATGACGCTTGCCCATTTCCTCGAGCGTTGCGGCGCTCAGGATGTCGGAATGCTGGCCGCGGATGGCCAGGATCGGCAGCGCCGCCAGGGTGTCCCACATTGGCCAAAGGTCGGGAGGAATCGCGCCGGCATCGCTGCCCGCGAGTCCTGCCGCAATGGCCGGGTCGTAGGCGAGACGCGGTACGCCGTTGGCATCTTCGCGAAACAGGCGGTGCGCGAACCGACACCAGTCCTCGTCTCCGTAATGCGGAAACGCGGAACCGTTGGCCACCTTGCAAAACGCTGTCGCGCCGTGCCAATCAGTGATTTCAGGCGCGTTGCCGACGTAGCCGGCGATGCGCGCGAGGCCGTTGGCATCGACCACCGGACCGACGTCGTTGAGCACGATGCCGCGATAACGCGCCGGCGCCATCGAAGCCATCACCATCGCCATCAGGCCGCCCATCGAAGTGCCGATCAGCACCGGCCGATCCAGCCCGAGCCGCGCGATCAGTCCCTGCATGTCGGCGCAATAAGCGACGGGCGTGTAGTTGACCGGTTCGGGATCGTATTGCGACCGGCCGCGTCCGCGCTGGTCGGGAACGACCACGCGGAACCTGCCGGCGAAGCGCTCGGCGAGCGTGGCGAAATCGGCGCTGTTGCGGGTGAGCCCGTGCAGCATCAACAGGCACGGGCCGTCGCCCGCGTAGTCGCGGGCGTACAGTTGCAGGCGTCCGTCTGCACTGGGGAAAAAGACATCGGCATGGGTATTGGTCACGCGATCCTCCGCATCGGTGTGCAAAGTGAGCCCCGATTGACGCCATATGGCAACAACCAAGTTCTTTCGTCATCCCGGGGCGGCCTGCGGTTTCATCGTAGGCCGAACCCGACCGCGTTTGCAGGACTGCAAACGCGAACGGCGAAGCCGGCCCGAAGGGCGAGCGCCATGGATGGCGCAAGTCTATCCAGTGCCATTCCGAACTTGGAGCAAAAACGCGCTGGTTCCCGCTTTCGCGGGAATGACGTTCGGGTTCCGCCCGCAAACAGCGCGGGCAGCCCCGGAATGACGACAAATTGTTGTTCGTTCCGGCGTGTCGCCATCAGCGCGTTCAACTCCGAGCAGGTCCAGGCTGGCCACGCAACTACCATGTGAGTGCGCGGTACAACTTTTTCTGACAGCCGGGACTCGGGACTCGGGACCGGGGACCGGGGTTCAAGAATCGGGATTCGTGACTCGGGACTCGTCACCCCGAACTGCAATGCGAACTGCGACGGATTGAGCAAGTCGGCAAGAAGTGCCAGGAGGCATGTGCATGTCCAACATCTTGATTACAGGCGCGGGCAGCGGGATCGGCGCAGGAGTCGCGCGTGAACTCGCCGGCGCCGGCCACCGCGTGATCGTCACCGACCTCGATGCCGGTGCGGCCGATGCCGTGGCGAGGGATATCCGGGACGGCGGCGGCCACGCCGATGCCCTGGTACTGGACGTCACCTCCGACTCAAGCGTCGCGGCCTTGATGAAAGCGTTGCCGTGCGACGTCGAGGTGCTGGTCAACAACGCCGGCCTGCAGTATGTCGCGCGGCTGGAGGAATTTCCGGTCGAAAAGTGGGCATTGCTGGTGGATGTGATGCTGACCGGCGTCGCGCGGCTGACCGGCGCACTGCTACCGGGCATGCGCGCGCGCAATTACGGACGCATCGTCAACACGGGCTCGGTGCATTCGCTGGTGGCCTCGCCGTTCAAGAGCGCGTACGTCGCGGCCAAGCACGGCCTGCTCGGATTCTCCAAGGTCATGGCGCTGGAAACCGCGGACGCCGACATCACCATCAACACCATCTGCCCGGCCTACGTGAAGACACCGCTGGTCGAAAAGCAGATCGCAGCGCAGGCACGCACCCATGGCATCAGCGAGGCGGAAGTGGTGAACCAGATCATGCTGAAGCCGATGCCGAAGAAGGCGTTCATAGGCATCGACGAAATCGCCGGCATCATCGCCTTCCTGATCTCGCCGCCCGCCCGCAACATCACGGGCCAGACGATCGTGGTGGACGGCGGCTGGACCGCGCAATAGCGGAGCAGCCCCGTTCAAGGCGCGGAACGCTGCAAGGTCGAACGCTTCCCGCCAATCCCGTCGACCATGGGCGCCAGCGCCAAACGTCGCACTGCAACCCATAGACATCACCATCCGCTTCTGGCGGCTCCCGTCACTCAGCCGGCCCTTGTCGACCCCAACCGGACGGTCGCCAGTGACTGCTTTGGGGATGGACAATCATCCACTTCGATCCGCGATTTGAGTGACGCGCATACCGTCACGCCACCGGATGACCTGGAAAACTGGGCCGTTGGCCCCAGGGGCCTGTTCAAATGAGGTTGCTTTTGCTCAGCCCTCGCGGCGCTTCTTTTAGTCGCAGGAGTGAACGTGTGCAGCCGGCAGCGCTGTTCTCGACTGGTTCTCTGTCTTCTGGGTGTGGTGGCGCGACCGGCGCATGGCCCGGGTACGCCGTAGGTGGGCCAGCAGTTCCTTCTTCAAGGCGCCACGTGACTGGATATACAGCGTGCGGTAGATCGTCTCGTGGGACACTTGGCGGCTCGTGTCGTCCGGATACATACGCCCGAGCCAACCGGCGACTTGCTCGGGTGACCATTGTCGGCGGAGCTTGGCTGCCACCTGATACGCCAAGGTCCGGTGCAACGCCAGCTTACACGGCTTGGGCCGCAGCGCCCGATCCCAGGCGGCCTGATCGGCTTGCGTCGCCCGGTAGCGTTGCCGACCTTGGTTACGCCGAAGTTCACGGCTGATGGTCGAGGGCGCCCGGTTCAGCGCCACGGCAATCGAACGCATCGACCTGCCCGCAGCCACGCCACGCGATATCTCCTCTCGCTCGGCCGGTCGCAGCGCCCGTAGCGAGCGACGCCGTGGCGGCGGGCGAATGCCTCCTGACCGTACCAAGACCCCGGCGATCGCGGAATGGTGCCGATCGAACAGGTCAGCAATCTGCTGCAACGACTCGCCGCGTTGCCAGCGATCCCACATCAACGACTTCTGCGTCTCCGAGTAATAAATCCGCTTCCGCTGGTGCATCTGCAACACTCCTGCTGCTCAAGGCAGCGTCCAGTGTGTTGCATCCACCAATTGAATCCGCCACCCCAAGGCGACATTCGTGACCGTCCCCTCCCGGGCCGTCTGGTAACCGTCCGCGACATGTACTCACGCTTCGACTGGCGCATCTGGAGAATGTAGTTGAAGCTACCCGCCTCACTGGATGGGGGTAAAGTGGCGTGCTCCAGGACGAGCCGCAGGATCTGTGGCGGTCATGGGGCAGCCTGCCAGAGG
>JBOHYT010000334.1:0-7328 GCA_050738055.1 Rhodanobacteraceae bacterium | reverse complement strand
TCATTATACCGCGCCAACCGGCCCAATGCTGCATCGCAGCATGAACGCCAGACCGAAATTGTTTGACAGCCGCCCATCGGAGCGGCTTTTGTGAAAAGTCAGGCCATGGATGGCCATTCTGGCGTCGATGGGTCGTGTCGCGTCGGCTGCGGGCGACTCGGCCGGAGCAGCGATCAGGGATGATCGCAAGAGAAAAACTCGTTGTCGATGAGTCGGGTTTCCCCTAACCGCGCGGCGACCAGCGCCATCAAACCCGTACGTTCGCCGTCGGCCGGCAGGCCGAGATCGGCGGCGCGCCGCACCACCGCGTAATCTGCCGCGAACCCGGCGCGTTCGAGTCGCCGCTTCGCTGCGCCCTCGATCGCGGCACGCGCATGTCCTTCGAGGAACGACTCCCGCATCCATTCGAGGGTGGCGTGGAGTTGCGGTGCGCGTGCGCGCTGCGCGGCATCGAGGTACCGGTTGCGCGACGACATCGCGAGGCCATCCGGTTCGCGGACGGTCGGACCGGCCACGATTTCCACCGGCAACGCGAGCTCACGCACGAGCCGCTGGACCACCAGCAACTGCTGCCAGTCCTTGGCGCCGAACACCGCAAGGTCCGGCTGGACCATCGCCAGCAATTTCGCGACCACCGTGACCACGCCATCGAAATGGCTCGGGCGGAATTCGCCTTCGAGGGGGTCGCCGAGGTCCGCGACGTGGATGCGCAGCGCGTGTTCAGGACCGGACGGGTACACCGTCTCCACCGCCGGCGCGAACAACAGGTCGCACTGGTGTTCGACGAGTCCGACGCTGTCCTCGGCCAGCGTGCGCGGATAGCGGGTGTAGTCCTCGCGCGGTCCGAACTGGGTCGGATTGACGAACACGCTCGCGACCACCCGGTCGGCGCTGCGGCGCGCCAGTTCGACCAGCGAATAATGTCCCGCGTGCAGGTTGCCCAGGGTCGGCACGAAACCGACGCGGCGACCCTCCTTCTTCCAGGCCTGCACGGTTGCGCGCAGGCCGCGGAGATCGGCGAGGGTCCTCATCAGCCGGCGATCTGCTCGGGACCGGGGAACCGCGCTGCGCGCACGTCTTCGGCGTACGCCGCAATCGCGTCGCGCACCGAGCCGCGACCGGCAAGGAAATCCTTGCTGAACTTGGGCCGGTGGCCCGGCGTGATGCCGAGCATGTCGTAGCAGACCAGCACCTGGCCGTCGCATTCCGCACCCGCGCCAATGCCGATCGTCGCGATCGGCACATCGCGGGTGATCTCCCCGGCCAGCGCAGCCGGCATCGATTCCAGCACCAGCAGTTCCGCGCCGGCTTCGGCGACGGCGCGGGCCTGATCGCGCAGCCGCGCCGCGGCGTCGCCGGTCTTGCCCTGCATCCGGTAGCCGCCCATCTTGTGGACCGATTGCGGTGTGAGGCCGAGGTGCGCGCACACCGGCACCTCGTGCGCGGCGAGCGCCGCGATCACCTCGCACACCCACCCGCTGCCGCCCTCCAGCTTCACCATGGCGGCGCCGCCTTCCTTCATCAGGCGTGCCGACGCGGCAAGCGCAGTTTCGGGGTCGCGGAACTGCATGAACGGCAAGTCCGCGATCATCAGCGTGGAGACGACGCCACGCGCAACCAGCGAGGCGTGGTACACCATCTGATCGAGCGTGACCGGAAGCGTGCTCGGGTTGCCCTGCACCACCATGCCCAGCGAATCGCCGACCAGCGCGACGTCCACGCCCGCGGCTTCCATGTGCGCGGCGAAACTGGCGTCGTAGCAGGTCAGCACCACGATCTTCTCGCCACGCGCCTTCATCGCGCGCAGGCCCGGGACCGTGACGGGTTTGCGTTTGGGTGCGTCGGCTGGTTGGACGTACATGCGCGCGCTCCGGATGGGTCAAGCATTATCGCTGCGCACGATCGCGTGGCCAAGCGAACCTGAACCGAAATGGTGTCAGGGACAATTTCCTCAGCCCTTCGAACCACCGGCGAAAATTGTCCCTGACACCATTTCACCGCGCACCGCGCAGGTCGCGCATACGGAACCCGCTCGCATAAAGCGTGCAGAGGTACGCCGCACCGCCCGCCGCGACCAGGATCACCAGCCGGATCACGCGCGTGGTGATGCGCTCGTGGAGCCACTGCGACCACGGCCAGAACCACAACCCCGCGCCGACGACGATCGCAAGCGCCACCGAGGCCAGCCCGATACGCAGCCAGTGGCGGCCCCATCCGGGCTGAACCTGGTACGCGCCGGTGCGTGCGAGGTACCGCCACAGCAGCGCGAATTGCAGGTAATTGGAGACCGAACTCGCGATCGCCATGCCGAGGTGCAATCCGGGTTGCCGCGAGATGCCTTCCAGCCACGGGAGGCGCTTCAGCGCAGGCGGCGCCCACAGCTCGAACAGCAGCGCGATCAACGCGAAGTTGCAGACCATGTTGACGACCAGCGCGATGATCCCGGCGCGCACCGGCGTCCTGGTGTCCTGTCGTGAATAGAACGCCGGAAGCAGCGTGCGGGTCAGCGCAATCGCCGGCAAGCCGGCCGCGAGGCCGAGGATCGCGATCGCGGTCATGTGGGTATCGAACGCCGTGAAATGCCCGTTCTGGAAAAACGTCGCGACGACCGGTTCGGCGAGCAACAGCAGCCCGCACATCGCCGGCAACGCGATCAACAGCGTCGTGCGCAGGCCCCAATCGAGCGCGCGCGAGAAGCCTTCGCGGTCGTCGCTGACATGGTGGCGCGACAGCGCCGGCAGGATCACCGTCCCGAGCGCCACGCCGAACACGCCGAGCGGCAGTTCGAGGAAACGGGTAGCGTAATACAGCCAGGTTTGCGAACCGGTGACCAGCAGCGACACCACGATGGTGTCGAGCAGCAGGTTGATCTGCGCCACCGACGAACCGAACAGCGTCGGCAGCATCAGGCGCATGATCTTGCGCACCTTGAGGTGGTTCCAGCCCCAGCGGGGCAGCGCCAGCAGGTCCAGCCTGCGCACCGCAGGCAACAGGAACAGCAACTGAAGGATCCCGGCCGCCAGCACCGCCCAGCCGAGCGACTCGATCGGCACGGCGAGATGGCGCGACAGCCACAGCGCGCCGCCGATCAGACACAGGTTCAGGATCACCGGTGCCAGCGCCGGCAACGCGAACTTGTGGAAGCTGTTCAGGACTCCGCCGCACAACGCGGTCAGCGACACGAACAGCAGGTACGGGAACGTCAGCCTGAGCAGATGCACCGTCAGGTCGAGCTTGTGCGGATCGTCCAGCGACCCCGGCGCGGAGCCGATGGCCAACCACGGCGAGAAGATCAGGCCCAGCGCCGTCACGACCAGCAGCACGCCGCCCAGCGTCCCGGCGACGCGCGAAGTCAGATCCTTCAGCTCGGCGTGGCTGCCGGTCTCCTTGACCTCGGTGAACACCGGCACGAACGCAGTCGAAAACGAGCCCTCCGCGAACAGCCGTCGCATGAAATTCGGAATTCGGAACGCGATCACGAACGCGTCGGTGGCGACGTTGGCGCCGAATACGTGGCTGATCGAGATGTCGCGCGCGAGCCCCAGCACGCGCGAGATCATCGTCATGCTGCTGAACGAGAACACCCCGCGCAGCAGGCTGGGCTGCTTCATGACCGGGACCCGGGACCCGGGACCCGGGACCCGCCTCCGTTGAGCAAACGGCTCGGGACAGAAGTTTCTTGCCTTTGGGTAGAATACGAAGCCGAAGTCCTCGCGAGATGTTGCCCTATTGCCGGGTCCCGAGTCCCGGGTCCCCGGTCCCGAACATTGACTATCCACGGCGGTACCGCGAAAATACGCGGCTCGATTATGCGATCCTCAATCGGAGTCACCCCGTGGCCAACATCCAGTCCGCGAAGAAGCGCGCCCGCCAGGCCGAAGTGCGCCGCATGCGCAACGCCAGCCAGCGTTCGATGCTGCGCTCGACCATCCGCAAGGTCCTGAAGGCCATCGAGGCCAAGGACAAGGCCGGCGCCGAAGCCGCGTACCAGGCCGCCACGCCGGTGCTGGACCGCTACGCCAGCCGTGGCCTGATCCACCGCAACAAGGCCGCGCGCCACAAGAGCCGGCTCGCCGAGCATATCAAGGCGCTCGCTTGAGCTGTTTTTATCCCCTCTCCCTTCGGGAGAGGGTGACGCGAAGCGCCCGGTGAGCGTTCGGTCGTTCGCCGAAAGGTACACAAAATTCGTACCCTCACCCCAGCGCTGCGCGCTCGGCGCTACACGCCGCCTCTCCCGAAGGGAGAGGGGAAAAGCAAAGCCGGCGCCAGCCGGCTTTTTTGTTTCTCCGCGGTTGCGACGATCCACACACGGTACAAGCTGTCCCATTCTCGTCATTCCGGGGCCGCCGCCGGTTTTTTCGACGACGGAACCCGACTGCGCTCGCAGGATGGCAAACGCGAGCGCCGAAGGCGGCCCGCAGGGCGAGCGCCATGGATGGCGCGAGTCCATCCAGCTTTTCGAACCCCCGCCCGGCCACCGAAAGCTGGATTCCGGGTTCCACCCGCAAACAGCGCGGGTGGCCCCGGAATGACGACAGGGTGGTGTGCCCTCCGTCATCCGGCATCCTCCGCATCCGCAGCTTTTTGGTCATCGAAAAACCGCTGCGCCGCGAGGCACACCTCGCGCGTACCGATGCGCTCGGCCGCGGAAACCGCAAACCACGGCGCTTTCCAGCCCAGCCTTTCGATGATTTGCCGCGCCTTCGCGTCGCGTTCGTCCGGCGCCCACAGGTCGATCTTGTTGAGCAGCAGCCAGCGCGGACGCTCCAGCAGTTCGGGATCGTGGCGTTGCAGCTCGCCCTCGATGATCCGTACCTGTTCCACCGGATCGGCACCATCCAGCGGCGCGACGTCGACCAGATGCAGCAGCAGGCTGGTGCGTGAAACGTGCTTCAGGAACTGGACGCCGAGTCCCGCGCCCTCCGCCGCGCCTTCGATCAATCCCGGGATGTCGGCCACCACGAAGCCCTGCGAGGGACCGACACTGACCACACCGAGATGCGGCTGCAAGGTCGTGAACGGGTAATCCGCGACGCGCGGCGTGGCCGCCGACACCGCACGGATGAAGGTGCTTTTGCCGGCGTTCGGAAAGCCGAGCAGGCCGACGTCAGCCAGCACCTTCAGTTCCAGTTTCAGCTCGCGCTCCTCGCCCGGCTTGCCCGGCGTGAAGCGGCGCGGCGCGCGGTTGGTGGAACTCTTGAAGTGGATGTTGCCGAGGCCGCCCTTGCCGCCGCGCGCCACCAGCAGCTTCTGACCGCGCGAGGTGAGGTCGCCAATCAATTCGTCGGTATCGACATTGATCACGGATGTACCCACCGGCACGCGAATCGTGGTGTCCTCGCCACCACGCCCGTACATGTCGCTGCCCATGCCGTTCTGGCCGCGCTGCGCCTTGAACTGGCGCTGGTGACGGAAATCGATCAAGGTGTTGAGGCCCTCGTCGGCGATCAACCACACGCTGCCACCGGCGCCGCCGTCGCCGCCGTTGGGGCCACCGAACGGAATGAACTTCTCGCGCCGGAAACTGGCGCAGCCATCTCCGCCGCTGCCGGCCTGCACCTTGATGAAGGCTTCGTCGACGAACTTCACGGGACTCGGGACTCGGGACTCGGGACTCGCAAAAGCCGCCAATCTGACAATGGGGAAAGATGCACGGAATCGACCCTTCGTAGCCTGTGACGCAAAGCGTAGCGGACGCGCAACCCCGAGTCCCGAGTCACCGAGTCCCGAGTCCCGAGTCCCGGTCGCAAAATGAAAAACCCCGCACAAAGGCGGGGCATTTCTGGATCGATGCGGCGCCTGCTCAGCCAGCAACCACATTCACCGTGCGGCGGCTTTTCGGACCCTTGACAGCAAACTCCACCTTGCCGTCGACCAGTGCGAACAGCGTGTGGTCGCGACCCAAGCCGACGCCGACGCCCGGATGGAACTGGGTGCCGCGCTGGCGCACGATGATGTTGCCGGCTTCGACGGCCTGGCCGCCGTACAGCTTGACGCCGAGGTACTTGGGATTGGAGTCGCGGCCGTTGCGCGAGGAACCTACGCCTTTCTTGTGTGCCATGGCGGTTTTCTCCTTACTTGTCGCCGGCGCTGATGCCGGTCACTTCGATTTCGGTGTAATGCTGCCGGTGGCCCATCTGCTTGCGGTGGTGCTTGCGGCGGCGGAATTTGACGATGCGTACCTTGTCGGCACGGCCATGACCGCGCACCTTGGCGGCGACGGTCGCGCCCGCGATATGCGGGGCGCCGACGGTGAAGGTTTCACCGTCGCCGATCATCAGCACGTTGTCGAAGGTGACTGCGGAATCAGGTTCTGCATCCAGCTTTTCGACGCGCAGGACGTCGCCCTGCATCACGCGGTACTGACGACCGCCGGTAAGAACGACTGCGTACATGGTTTCGGCTCTCGGGTTCTGTCGTTATTCTGGGTCGATCGGGCGCGAATGCGCGCGTCCGAACCGGCGATTGTACTCGATTCCGCCCGACCGAGGCAAACGAAACAAGCGTGTAAGTTGGCCTGAAGGGTGTAGGCTGGGCTGAGCGTTTTTTTGCGAAGCCCGACACCGTTGCATCGGTTTAACACGTTGGGCTTCCCCGATAAAGCCGGGTCAGCCCAACCTACAACGCGGTTCCGTAGGTTGGGCCTGCTTTCGTAGGTTGGGGTGAGCGGCTTTTTGCGAACCCCAACGGCTACGGCACGGCGATGGAATTTCGTCGATGCGTGTCGTTGGGCTTCCCCGATGAAGCCGGCTCAGCCCAGCCTACCCCCTTCGTTCCGAAGCGAATGCAGGAGCGGCGGCAGCCGCGACCCGGTCGGGCCTTCCGGCCCTCCTGCAGGAAGGTGGTCGGCGCGTAGCGCCGGGGAAATGAGCGCATCTCGAAAACGATACCCGCACACCCCAAATCAAGCGGATCGCTATAGTAACGGGCTTTGCCGCACGCATTCCCATGGACACCATCCGCATCCGCGGTGCCCGCACCCACAACTTGAGGAACATCGACCTCGACCTGCCGCGCGACCAGTTGATCGTGATCACCGGCCTGTCGGGTTCGGGCAAGTCCTCGCTGGCCTTCGATACGCTGTACGCCGAAGGCCAGCGCCGCTA
Organism: Rhodanobacteraceae bacterium; assembly: GCA_050738055.1. Lineage (GTDB taxonomy): Bacteria > Pseudomonadota > Gammaproteobacteria > Xanthomonadales > Rhodanobacteraceae > 66-474. The sequence goes on along the minus strand of JBOHYT010000334.1, from coordinate 222 downwards.
CGTCGAATCGCTGTCGTCGTACGCGCGACAGTTCCTGTCGATGATGGAAAAGCCCGACGTCGACCACATCGAGGGTCTGTCGCCGGCGATTTCCATCGAGCAGAAATCCACTTCGCACAACCCACGTTCGACGGTCGGCACCATCACCGAGATCCACGATTACCTGCGCCTGCTGTACGCGCGCGTCGGCACACCGCGCTGCCCGAACCACGGCACGCCGCT
>JBOHYT010000333.1:0-3100 GCA_050738055.1 Rhodanobacteraceae bacterium | reverse complement strand
TCGGCAGGTGCTCGTGCACCAGCAGATGCGCGACCTCCTCGAACGTCGCCTTGGTGGCCAAGTCCTTGATGTCGTAGCCACGGTAATGCAGATCGTTGCCGCTGCGCCCGACCGTGCACAGCGCGGTATTGCCCGCTGCCACACCGGAAAGCGCCACGGACTTCTTGGCCTTGGGTAGAATCTGTTGCGCGTTGTCGTTCATCGTTACCTCCACTCGTCGCGCCGATGGCGCATCCATCAGTTGTTGAAAATCTCTGCTTGCGGCAGACGCGGGCATTGCGTTATCGGCGTCACCAATTGTCCCGACGCCTTGTAACCCACCGGATGCCAGTCGCTGTACAACCAGCACTCACCCAAGGTCGAACAGAAACACAAGCTCATCGCCGAGCGGGTCACCGCCGCGGAGCGGAAGGCTTCCCAGCGATCCTTGTCGGGAAACTTGATGATCGTCACTTTCTCGCCGGGGCTCAGTACGTTGGGATTGATCGTTGACTGCTGATAGTGATGAGGGGGCAATCCCAGCGCGGCCAGCACGTGATCCCAGTTCGGTTGCGGCTTGCCATCGACGAAGATCTGCGCGCTGCGCACGATCGCGGGACCGACACCCTTGTTGTACACCTCAATCGACTGATCCAGATCGTTGTTGCCCGCCACTACCCAAGGCCACACCTGCGCGCGCACCTGCTGACGCTGGATGTAGGCGGTGTACCCGGCGACCACCAACGCCAGCAAGCCGACCAGCGAGGCAATAATCGCGGCTGCCGCGTCCCGGCGTATGCCGCGCCTCGCAACCGCGGCAGGCGATTCGTCGGGGATTCGCCGCGATTCGGGCATGGCCGTTCAATCCTTCCTGTCGCCCACGAACAATTCGTCGAGCTTGTCTTCGTAGGCGTGGTAACCCAGAAAGTCGTACAGCTCTTCGCGCGTCTGCATCGTCGGCACCACCGACTTCTGGGTGCCTTCGCGGCGCACGGTTTCGTAGAAACCCAGCGCGGCCTTGTTCATCGCGCGGTAGGCGCCGCAGCAATACAGCGCGATGTCCACGTTCGCGCTGCGCAATTCATCGACGGTGAAGAACGGCGTGGTGCCGAATTCGGTGAGGTTGGCGAGGATCGGCACCTTCACGGCTTGCTTGAACTTGCGGTAGTCGTCGAGCGTCTTCATCGCCTCGGGAAAGATCATGTCGGCACCGGCCTCGACATACGCGACCGCGCGCTCGATCGCACGGTCGATCCCCTCCACCGCCGCGGCGTCGGTGCGCGCCATCAGCACGAAATCCTGGTCGGTCCTGGCATCGACCGCGGCTTTCACACGATCGACCATCTCGGCCTTCGGCACCACTTCCTTGCCCGGGCGATGGCCGCAGCGCTTTTGCCCGACCTGGTCTTCCATGTGCACCGCGGCAACGCCGACCCGCTCGAACGAGCGGATGGTGCGCGCAATGTTGAACGCACCGCCCCAACCGGTGTCGATGTCGACCAGCAGCGGCAACTGCGTGGCCTCGACGATGCGACGCGCGTCGGTGAGCACGTCCTCCATCGTCGAAATGCCGAGGTCAGGCATGCCCAGCGAATTCGCCGCGACACCGCCACCGGAGAGATACAGCGCCTTGTAACCCGTGCGTTTGGCCATCAGGCCCGCGTAAGCGGTGATCGCGCCAACCACTTGCATGGGCGACTCGGCGGCAAGCGCGGCGCGAAAACCTGCTCCACTGGAACGTGTTCCACGGGAGCCGGCTCCACTGGAACCTGTTCCATCAGAGCCGGGCGCGCCGACGGATGGGGATGCGCTCATGCGGCCTCCGGCAAAGCGTCGATTTTAACCGATCCGGCACGTGTTCCGGTGACGCGCAAGCCGAACCGCACCGGAACGGGCTTGCGTGATCGGCTGCATTCACGGGCCTGCGATGGCATCCTGTGGAAACCTGTTGCGGAAAATCGAACCTCATGGACGACCAATTACCCGCGCGCTCCGTCTGGACGACCTTCAAGGCCGTCATCACCGGCTTTCTCGGCGACAAGCCTTTCCAGCTCGCGGGGGCGCTCAGCTACTTCACGCTGCTGTCGATGGTGCCGCTGTTCCTGCTGATGACCGGCGTGGCCGGCTTGGTGTTCGGCCGTGAGGCGGCGCGCGAGCAACTGTTCGCCCAGATCGGCTCGATGGTCGGGCAGCAGCAGGCGGACGTGGTCCGCGCCTTGTTGGCGCAGGCCGGCAACCACCACGCCAGCGTCACCTCGACGATCATCGGCACCGTCATCCTGGTGGTCGGCGCGACCACCGTATTCGCGCACCTTCAGACCGCGCTCAACCAGATCTGGGACGTCGAGGCCGTACCGAGTCGCAGCGTGATCTGGCGGCTGCTGGGTTCGCGACTACTGGCGCTGGCCATCGTGTTCGGCATGGCCTTCATCCTGCTGGTGACGATGGTCGCGAGCGCGGCGCTGGCCGGCGCGCACGGGTATCTTTCCGGCCTGTTTCCCGGGGCCGGGATCTTTTTGCGGGTGATCTATGCGCTGGTGTCGTTCGCGATCATCTCCGGGGTGATCGCGCTGCTCTTCAAGTACGTGCCCGATGCGGAAATCGACTGGCGCGACGTGCTGGTCGGCGCGGCGATCACCGGCGCGTTGTTCACGATCGGCAAGTACGTGATGGGAGCGTATCTCGCCCACCTTCGCTACAGCTCCGCGGGCGCAGCCGGTTCGTTGATCCTGCTGGTGGTGTGGGTCTACTACAGCGCCTTGATCCTGTTCCTCGGCGCGGAAACGACACTGGTCTACGCCTGCCGCTACGGGAAGGGAATCGCACCCAGCGCGCATGCGAGGCGCGTTCGGGCTGACGGCAAGGCGTCAGCGTAGCGCGCCGGGTCCGGCGACCGGCGACTCTGCACGAAGACCGAAAGTGCAGATCTCAGTCGAACGGTTTCGCCCAGGACTCGTGGCCATACACGATGCGCCAGCCCTCTGGCAGACGTTGCCACACATAAGTGACGACGAAGGCGCTGGTGCGGGTCTTGCCGTCCGGCAGCGTCCGGCTGGATGCCAACGGCCAAGTCACGATCTCGACATCAGGCCCGAGTGACATGAAGCCGGGCGCGCCGTCC
>JBOHYT010000332.1:0-24778 GCA_050738055.1 Rhodanobacteraceae bacterium | reverse complement strand
GTCTGAAACTTCGCTCGCCTCCATCGTCAAGCCTCGCGCCGGGGCTGATCGTAGTCAGCCCATGCGCGACCTTAGCGCCGCGCGTGCCATTTTCACAAGGCGCGGCGCAGCAGCGCGATCCATTTTTCGCAATGGATTCACACGAGCGCTAGAGCAGAAGCCTTGCCACGGATTTGCACGGATACACACGGATAACCTTTGATCGTACCCGTCCGAGTTGATCCGCGGTTGGTGCCCTTGCCGGTCGAAGAGCAGAAGCCTTGACACCGATAAAGGCGGAAACAGCGGATAAAGCCTTCAATTTCGATTCCCAAGTTGATCCGCGTTCATCAGACTTGATCCGTGTCAAAAGCATTTTTGAAGAATACAAGTGGCTTGCGGAGAGCAGTTCGCCACGGATTTGCGCGGACGCTCACGGATCATTTTTTTCAATCCGTGGTAATCCGTGTTCATCCGTGGTGAATGCTTTCCGAATCCATCGGAGGTTTCAACCGGATCCAAGTTCAGTGCGCACTTCCAGCAGTTCCGGGAAGAACGTGAGGTCGAGCGCCGTCTTCAGGAACCCGACGCCGGATGATCCGCCGGTGCCGCGGCGATGGCCGATGATGCGCTCGACCGCCTTCATGTGGCGGAAGCGCCAGAGCTGGAAGTTCTCCTCGACGTCCACCAGGGTTTCGCACAGGTTGTATTCGGGCCAGAACTTTTCAGGCGCCTCGTAGATCCGTTGGAACACCGGCAACAGCGATTCGCGTCGCCTCCAGCCTTCGCGCACGTCGCGCTCGAGGATGTGTCTCGGTATCGCATGGCCGCGCCGCGCCAGCCAACGCAGCGCGGCATCGTACAGCCCGGGCGCGTCGAGGGTCGCGCGCAGGCGCGCCTGCGCCGCGGGATCGTGCTCGAACACGGCAAGCATGTCGGCGTTCTTGTTGCCAAGCAGGAACTCGACCATGCGGTACTGCAGCGACTGGAATCCCGAAGACGGTCCGAGTGCGTCGCGGAATTTCAGGTATTCATGCGGCGTCATGGTCTCCAGCACCGCCCACTCGTTGAACAACTGGTCCTGGATGCGCTTGACCCGCGCGAGCTTCTTCAGCGCCTGGTCGGCGTGGTCGGCGTCAAGATCCGCGATCGTCGCACGCAGTTCGTGGTCCATCAGCTTCAGCCACAACTCCGCCACGTGGTGCTGCACGATGAACAGCATTTCGTCGTGGTAGGGCGGCTCCGATACCGGGCGCTGCGCGGCCAGCAAGGTGTCGAGCTTGAGGTAGCTCGCGTAGGTCATGCGGCCTTCGAGGTCGCGCTGGATGCCGGCTTCGAGTTCGCGCTGGTTGCTGTCGGTCATGGAGTCGGCCTTGCTCTGATTCGCGCAAATGTAACGCAACCCTCGTTGCGGTACCCAAACATGATCCTGATTGGTGTCGAATCTCAGTAAGCTCGAACGTGTCAGATCAGTCCAACCCTCGTCATTCCGGGGCCATCGCCGGTGCAGCTGGCGATGGCCCCGGAATGACGGCATTTGACGTGAGCCGCCATCACCGGTTCGACTGAGAATCGACGCCAAGCAGAAACATGATTGAGGATGCGGACGAATATGGTGTTGATCGGCGTCAACACCACGAGCAGGTCGTTGTTGCGACGCAACATGCGCAGTCGTACTGCATCACCTGCGACAGCCGCCGAGTGCATGCAATAATGAACGGCCCGCTTGCGCGGAAATGTCGGCCTGGGAGCGGCTACGGTTCCGCGCGACGTGGGGCCAATTGAATTCGTACTGACCGGGAGCAACCCGTGCCCATCGCCGCCAAGTTTGAAATCGAATATCTGCAATACCTCGACCCCGAAGGCAAGCTGGTCCGCAAGGATCTGCCGGACTTCGCCAATGACATGCACCAGATGGTCGAGTTGTACAAGCTGATGGTCTCGACCCGGGTGTTCGATACCAAGTCGATCGCCCTGCAGCGCACCGGCAAGCTCGGCACCTACGCGTCGTGCCTCGGCCACGAAGCGACGCATGTCGGCATCGGCAGTTCGCTCAAACCCGAGGACGTGCTGGCGCCCAGCTACCGCGAATACGGCGCGCAGTTGTATCGCGGCGTGCGACCCCGCGACGTATACATGTACTGGGGCGGTGACGAGCGCGGCAACGATTACCAGAACGAACCGGCGAAACACGATTTCGCGTGGTCGGTGCCGATCGGCACCCAATGCCTGCACGCGGCCGGTTCCGCGCTGGCGTTCAAGATCCGCAAGGAGAAGCGCGTTGCGGTGTGCACGATCGGCGACGGCGGTTCTTCCAAGGCCGATTTCTACGGCGCCATCAACGTCGCCGGCGCGCGCGACCTGCCGCTGGTCGCGGCGATCGTCAACAACCAGTGGGCGATCTCGGTGCCGCGCAGGATCCAGTCCGGCGCCAAGACGCTGGCGCAGAAAGGCATCGCTGCCGGGTTGTTCTGCATCCAGGTCGATGGCAATGACATCATCGCGGTCAAGAAGGTCATGACCGATGCGGTCGAACGTGCACGCAAGGGCAACGGTGGCAGCGTGGTCGAGTGCGTCACCTATCGGCTCGGCGACCACACCACCGCCGACGACGCGCGCCGCTATCGCGGCAAGGACGAGGTCGAGGACGCCTGGACCAAGGATCCGGTCAAGCGCCTGCGCACGTTCCTCGAGTCGAAGAAGGCATGGAACAAGAAGAAGGAAGACAAGCTGCAGGCCGAGTGCGACGAGTGGATGGACAACGAAGTGAACGCGTATCTCGAAACCGGGGCGCAGCCTGTCACTGCGATGTTCGACTACACCTTCGCCGAATTGCCGGCCGACCTCGTGAAGCAGCGCGACGAGGCGGTTGCCCTCGAATCGCATCGATGATTTTGGCAGGAACGGCGGAAGCCGCGACCGGTCGGGCCTTCCGGCCCGCCTACGGAGAAATGAATGGCAGCAATAACCCTGATCGAAGGCGTCACCCGGGCGCTTGCGTACGAGATGGCGCACGACGAGTCGGTCGTGGTGCTGGGCGAGGACGTCGGAATCAATGGCGGGGTGTTCCGCGCCACCGTCGGCTTGCAGGAGAAATTCGGCGAGTGGCGGGTATTCGACACGCCGCTGGATGAAGCGACCATCGCCGGAGTCACCGTCGGCCTTGCGGCACAGGGCATGAAGCCGGTGGCAGAGGCCCAGTTCGAAGGCTTCATGTATCCGATGGTCGACCAGATCATCTGCCACGCCGCGCGCATGCGCAACCGCACCCGCGGGCGCCTGACCTGTCCGGCGGTGTTCCGCGCGCCGTGGGGCGGCGGCATCCACGCACCCGAGCATCATTCGGAAGCCAACGAACACCTGTTCACCAATGTGCCGGGGCTGCGTGTCGTGCTGCCTTCGTCGCCTGCGCGCGCCTATGGCCTGCTGCTGGCCGCGATCCGCGATCCGGACCCCGTGGTGTTCTTCGAACCCAAGCGCATCTATCGCCAGTACAAAGAAGAAGTGCCGGACGACGGCGAGGCGTTGCCGCTCGACGTGTGTTTCGTGCTGCGCGATGGCAGCGACATCACGCTGGTGACCTGGGGCGCGGAAGTAAAGGAAACCCTGGAAGCCGCCGACGCGCTTGCGAAAAAAGGCATCAGCGCCGAGGTGATCGACCTCGCCACGCTGACGCCGCTCGACTTCGACACCATCGCGGAATCCTTGCAGAAAACCGGCCGCTGCGTGATCGTGCAGGAAGCCCCGAAGACCGCCGGCTTCGGCGCCGAGATCGCCGCGCGCATCGCCGAGGAATGCCTCTACGACCTCTTGGCGCCGGTCGTGCGCGTCAGCGGCTGGGACATCCATACGCCGCTGTATCGGCTGGAGATGAAACAGTTGCCCAGCACCGCGCGCATCGTCGCGGCGGCGAAGAAGACGCTGGCGGCGTCATAATCGGGACTCGGGACTCGGGACTCGGGACTCGGGACTCGGGACTCGGGACTCGGGAAGATATTGTCGTCATTCCGGGGCCGCCGCAGCTTCACCGCGGCGGAACCCGACTGCGGAGGCAGGATGCCGAAGCGAACATCGGCGCAGCCGATGGCCCGAAGGGCGAGCCGCAGGATGCGGCGAGTTTATCCATTTTGATGTTGCTCGTGGGCTAAACGGTAAATGGATCCCGGCCTTCGCCGGGATGACGTCAAAAGAACGACGAAGCAGTTTCGACTACGGAAACCACAGCATGGCCGACAACAAGACATTCCACCTCCCCGACCTCGGCGAAGGCCTGCCCGACGCCACCATCGTCGAATGGCTGGTGAAGGAAGGCGACAGCGTCAAGCTGGATGCGCCGCTGGTGTCGATGGAGACCGCGAAAGCCGTGGTGGAAGTGCCTTCGCCCTACACCGGCAAGGTTCTGAAGTTCCATGGCAAGGCCGGTGACGTTGTCAACACCGGTGCGCCGCTCGCCGAGTTCGAACTCGATCCCAAGGCCAAGCAGCGCGCCGAAAATGCGGCGGCCAGCCACCACGCGCCGGCGCAGCATGCCGCGCCGGCCAAGGGCGCGGGAGCGCCGGCACCCGACGACGAGGGTGAGGTGATCGCGTCCGACGAAGGCGGCGAAATCGAAGCCGGTGGCAACGCCGATCGCGAAGATGAAGGCACCGTGGTCGGTGCGGTTGCCAGCAGCAACGAGATCCGCAGCGAGGCAGCCGGCAGCGTCGGCGGCGTGAAGGCGGTGCCGGCGGTGCGCGCGATGGCCCGGAAGCTCAAGGTCGATCTCGCGCGGGTCGAGGCGACTGGCGCGGGCGGCGTGATCACGATGAAGGACGTGAAGAACGCTGCGGCTTCCGGAACCGCTTCTCCCTCTCCCTCCCGGACGGCGGCAGCGGGTGAGGGTTCGGCAGCCTCCGTACCCTCATCCGGCCTTCGGCCGCGTTCTCCCGGGGGGAGAAGGGAAGAGCAGCGCAGCACGTTGTCCCAATCCGGCAAGCCCATGCGCACCACGCCGCCGTCAGTGCAGGCGGCCGGCCAGCCGGAACAGTTGAAGGGCGTGCGCCGCAACATGGCGCGGGTGATGGCCGACGCGCATTCGCAGGTGGTCCAGACCACGCTCGTCGATGACGCCGATCTGCACCAGTGGTTGGGCAAGCAGGACATCACCGCGCGTCTGGTCCGCGCGATCGTCGCGGCCTGCAAGGCGGTGCCTGCGTTGAACGCGTGGTTCGACGGCACGAATCTGTCCGTGACCCGGCACCCGCACGTCGATCTCGGCATCGCGGTGGATACCGACGACGGCCTGTTCGTGCCGGCGCTGCGCAACGCCGACATGCTGGATGCGCGCGGCGTGCGCGAAGGCATCAACCGCCTGCGCACGCAGGTCGAGGACCGCTCGATCCCGGCGTCGGAGCTGTCGGGTTACACCATTTCGCTTTCCAACTTCGGGATGTTTGCCGGTCGCTACGGCACCGTCGTCGTGGTGCCCCCGTGCGTCGCGATCGTGGGCGCGGGCAAGCTCAGCCATGACGTGGTTGCGGTGATGGGCGGCATCGAAGTGCACCGGCGCCTGCCGATCTCGCTCACCTTCGACCACCGCGCCGCGACCGGCGGCGAGGCCGCGCGTTTCCTCAAGGCGATCCTGGACGACCTTGCGTTGCCGCAATAGCCCGGGAGTCGGGAGTCGGGGGGATCGGGTCGGGAATCGGGGGATCGGGTCTGGAATCGGGGGTCGGGGCTGGCACTACTCGGCGCAAAGCTCCCCCACCGCCAACGGCTTCATCGTTCGGAGAGAGGATTCGGAGGCCGGGCGGGGGCTCGGGAAGCTCTGATTTTGCTCGTCATTCCGGGGCCGCCGCAGCTTCATCGCGGCGGAACCCGACTGCGTTGGCAGGATTGCCAACGCGAACGCCGAAGGCGACCCGGAGGGCGAGCGCCAGGGACGGCGCGAGTCTATCCAGTGTCTTTGAATTCCTAGACGTTGCGACGAAGGCGCTGGATTGACTCGCCGCGTCCCCGGATCAAGTCCGGGGCAGGCTCTACGGCTCGCCCTTCAGGCCGCCTTCGCGGGAATGACGATAATCAGGATTGATCAGAGCTTCCTTGGGGCTTCGCGACGCGGCGTGCGTCAATTCGTTGCAGCGAGGTTGTTCATCGCTTCACGCGCGGCCGCCATCGCCGCTTTCGGATCCGCAAAGCCGGCCTGATTGGCCAGCACGTTTTTCTTCGCGTCCAGCACCTTGAACGCGAAGGTGTCGTTCTCGCGAAACACGACCTGTTGCAATGCGGGTTTGCCGACCTTCGCGGACTCGAAGCCGACCGGCGCGACGGCTTGCGCGGCCGGGTGCTTGCGCAACGCGCCCAAGCCCACCGTTCCGCGCAGGCGCTCGATGAACGGCTGCGCGAGCGCACGCGCTTTTTTCGCGCCTTCCCGCAACGCGTCCTCAATCTCGTCGGGCCGCGCCATCAGGCTGTCGTAGCGTTCGCGCAGCGGCTCGATTTCCGCGTCGATGCGTTCGAACAGCTTTTGCTTGGCGCCGCCCCAGCCAAGGCCTCTTTCAAGTTCTCGGCGGAATGCAGTGCTTGCGGCGTCGCCCGCAAACGCACGATAGATCGCGAACAGGCTGGACGAATCGGGGTCCTTGGGCTCGCCCGGTTCGCGCGAATCGGTGACGATCTTCGCGATCGCCTCGCGCGTCGCCCTGGCGCCGCCTTCGAACAGCGGGATCGTGTTGTCGTAGCTTTTCGACATCTTGCGACCGTCGAGGCCGGGCAACGTCGCGACGCTTTCCTCGATCGCGGCTTCCGGCAGAACGAACGGCTCGTCCTTGCCGCCCACCCTGCGCCACGCCTTGCCGTACAAATGATTGAAGCGTTGGCCGACATCACGCGCCATCTCGATGTGCTGCACCTGGTCGCGGCCGACCGGCACCTTGTTGGCGTTGAAGACGAGAATGTCCGCGGCCATCAGCACCGGGTACATGTACAGACCTGCGTTGATCGCCGCGTCCGGGTCTTCACCCTTCGCGATGTTCTGATCGACCGCGGCCTTGTACGCGTGTGCACGATTGAGCAGCCCCTTGGCTGTCACGCAAGTCAGCATCCATGTGAGTTCCGGTATTTCCGGAATATCCGACTGGCGATAAAACGTCACACGCGCAGGATCGAGCCCGCAGGCGAGCCAGGTCGCCGCGATCTCCAGCCGCGAACGCGCAATCCGCGCCGGGTCGTCGCACTTCACCAGCGCGTGGTAGTCGGCCAGAAAGAAAAACGAATCCGTGTCGGCATTCCGACTGGCGGCGATCGCCGGCCGGATCGCACCGACGTAGTTGCCGAGGTGCGGCGTGCCGGTGGTGGTGATGCCGGTGAGGTAACGTGTTGTCATGGGGTACTAACGATAGCCGCGTCGAAGCTGCTGTTGTGAAAAGTCAGGCCACGGATGGCCGTTCTGGTGTCCACGGTTCGAAAGGACACGCCTATCTGAGTCCATCCGAGCGCGGCGATCATGGACGATCGCACAATGACGCGCCAGTAGGGGGACGGAGGCAATTGATTGACGGAGGCAGTTACGTAGTTGTAGGCCCGGCATTGCGCACGCTGTGCGTTCGGCGGTTGTGTTCGGGTCAGCGTGTTTGCGCGAGCAGCGAGTCGAGGACGTCGCTGACGACGCGCTGGCGGGTTAGCGGATGACGTCGAGCGCGGCGTTGACGGTCATGATCGGGATGCGGCTGAACTGGCGCAGATCGAGCAAGTCGCCGTCGCCGGACACGATCATTTGCGCGTGGCCGCCGAGTGCAGCGGCGAGCACCGCGTCATCATCAGGGTCGCGCAGGATGGTCGGCGAGATCGCGGCCGGCACGACGCAAGCTGCCTTCTCGGCATAGGCGGCGAGAAGTTCCGCTGCAGTCATCTCCAGGGTTGCCAGACGCCGCTGAAACTTCGCTCTTGTCGCCACGCGGCCCAGCTCATCGAGCAAGAGCTGACTGGTGACAAACTGGATCGCTCCGGCTTGCGCCGCATCGACGAGTTGGCGCGGTGCGCCGTGCCAGAGCAAGCCGGAGATGAGGATGTTGGTATCAGCGACGAGGCGCATCGCGCCGCGCCTCGGCAATCTCTTCGGCGATCTCCGCTTCGCCGGGCGCGGATTCGGGATGTGCATCGACCTTGGCCAGCAACGCATTCAACCGCGCGCCTGCGTCGCGTGTGCGCATGGCATCTTCGAGCAGTCGCTGGATGCTGTTGTCCGACAACAGCCCCGCGTTGCGGGCGCGTTGTGCCAGATCATCGGGCAGGGATACGGTGAGTCGGGTCATGGTGGATTACCTCGGCGTGCGTCGAGAGTGAGCTACCGCAATGGTAGCCGACACACGACTTGGCCTGACTCGACCGGTTTGAGGGTCATCCCCCGCTGAAGGATGCATGCACCGCATCCACCAGCACCGCGACGTTTTCGGGATCGACGTCGGGCGTGATGCCATGGCCGAGGTTGAACACGTGGCCGGGATTGGGGCCGAAGTCTTCGAGCACGCGTCGCACTTCGCGGCGGATCGCGTCGGGCGAGGCCAGCAGGGTGGCCGGATCGAGGTTGCCTTGCAGCGCGACACGGTCGCCGACGCGGCGCCGCGCTGCGTCCAGCGTTATCGTCCAGTCCACGCCCAGTGCCGCGCAGCCGGTGTCGGCCAACACTTCGAGGCTGGCATTGGCGCCTTTGGAAAACAGGATCAGCGGGACGTCGCGCGCACGCGGGTCTTGGTGCAACAGCGCAGCGACCTGCGCAAGGTAGCGTGCAGAGAACTCCCGGAACATCGCTGGGGTGAGCATGCCGCCCCAGCTGTCGAACACCATCAGCGCCTGCGCACCCGCGGCGGCCTGCGCGGCAAGGTAGGCGGCGACCGCACGCGCGTTGAGATCGAGCAAACGGTGCATTGCGGCGGGCTCGTCCAGCGCAAAGGCTTTTACTTGCGCGAAGTCGCGTGAACTTTCGCCCTCGATCATGTAGCACGCGAGCGTCCATGGGCTGCCGCCGAAGCCGATCAACGGCACGCGTCCGCGTAATTCGCCGCGTACCAACCGCACCGCATCCATCACGTAACGCAGTGATTGTTCCGGATCCGGTACGCCAAGACTCTCGATGTCTGCGGCGCTGCGCAGCGGCCGCGCGAATTTCGGACCTTCGCCTTCGACGAAATGCAATCCCAGTCCCATCGCGTCGGGCACGGTGAGGATGTCGGAGAACAGGATCGCGGCATCCAGTTCGAAACGCTCGATCGGTTGCAGCGTGACTTCGCACGCAAGTTCGGGCGTCTGCGCCAGCGCGAGGAAACTCCCGGCGCGTTCGCGGGTCGCGCGGTATTCGGGCAGGTAGCGCCCGGCCTGGCGCATGATCCAGATGGGCGTGGTATCGACCGGTTCGCGCCGCAACGCGCGCAGGAAACGGTTGCTGCGATCGGATACCTCAGCCATGCGGCGCATCGACTCCCTGGGTGATCATCACCTTGAAACCGCGTTTCAACTGCGCGTCGCGCGCCTGTTCGAACGCGGCCAGCGCCGCATCGCGGTCGAGGTACACCTCGCGTTTCAGGGTTGCCCGGCCGCCCTCGGTTCCGGACTCGCGGTACAGCGTCCAGCCACCGAGCAGATCCTGCTCCAGCGCGATGCGGCAGTAGCGCGGCTGCGCGCCGCTGCCGGGTGGCGTTTGCATGTAGAGGTGCATGCGCGGCGCGGTTGCGAGGAGACGGCCATTGTAGATGCAGCCGGGAAGGATCACAGGAGCGGCGGAAGCCGCGACCCGAATCGCCGCGTCCGTCGGACGATCGGTCGGGCCTTCCGGCCCTCCTACGGTTGCAGGGTGGTAGGAGCGGCGGAAGCCGCGACCCGAATCGCGGCGTCGGTCGGACCGGTCGGGCCTTCCTGCAACGCCGGTCGGGCCTTCCTGCCCTCCTACCGTTGCAGGATCGAATGTACCGCGTCGTCGTCGATGCCTTCCGCGACTTCCATGTGCCCGATGCCGCGCCACAGGATCAGACGCAACGAACCCGCGCGGTTCTTCTTGTCGATGCGCATGCGCGCGAGCAGGGCGTCGGCATCCAGGCCGGCTGGCGTCGCTACCGGCAAACCGCAGCGTTGCAGCAGTGCGCGCAGGCGTTCGGTGTGGGCATCGGCGGACATCCCGCGCCGCGCCGACAGCCGCGCCGCGAGGATCATGCCGATCGCGACGGCTTCGCCGTGCAGCAGGGTGCCGTAGCCGGCTTCGGCTTCCAGCGCATGGCCGAAGGTGTGCCCGAAATTGAGCAGCGCGCGTTCGCCAGCTTCGCGTTCGTCGCGTTCCACCACGCCGGCCTTGAAGCGGCAGCAGGTGGCGATCGCGTGGCGCAGCGCGTCGTGGTCGCGCGTCAGTAGTGCATCGGTGTTCGCTTCCAGCCAGTCGAAGAACTCCGCGTCGCCGATGCAGGCGGTCTTCACCACTTCGGCGAGGCCGGCACGCAGCTCGCGATCGGACAGCGTCGCCAACGTGTCGAGATCCGCGACGACGGTGCGCGGCTGGTGGAACGCACCGATCAGGTTCTTGCCGGCAGGATGATCGACGCCGGTCTTGCCACCGACCGAGGAATCGACCATTGCGAGCAGGGTGGTCGGAACCTGCACGAAGTCGATGCCGCGCATCCAGCACGCCGCCGCGAAACCCGCGATGTCGCCGACCACGCCACCGCCCAGCGCCAGCACGCAGGCATCGCGGGTCGCGCCGAGCGCGGCCAGCGCGTCGAAGATTTTCGATACGGCGTCGAGGTTCTTGTGGGTTTCGCCTGCGGGGAGTACGAGCGTGTCGACGCGGAGCGCAAGTGCCGTACCCTCACCCGCCCTTCGAGGAGCGCTGCGCGCTCGGCCTCCGGCCGCCTCTCCCGAAGGGAGAGCGGAATCGATCAATGCATCGCGTAGCCGCTGCGCATACAACGGCGCGACGTTGCCATCACTGACGACCAGCGCGTGCACGCCGTGGACCGCTTCGCGCCACGACGTGCCATCGCCGAGCAGGCCGGAGCCAATCCGGATCGGATAGTGGTGTCCCGGCAGGCCGACCTCGATGCAGGTCGTCATGCGGGTTCCTTCGTCGCGGGAAGCCGTTGCCAGTGCTGTTCGAGCAGGGTCGCCGCGCGTGCCGCGGCGTGCCGGCAGGATTCGCCGCCGCCGTGCACGGTGAGGTCGGCGAGTTCGCGGTAGAGCGGTTCGCGCTCGCGGGCGAGCTCTTCGAGGCGTTCACGCCGGTCGAGTGTGTCGAGCAGCGGACGCTTGCGGTCGTGGGCAAGGCGCTGCATCTGCGCATCGATGCCGGTTTCGAGCCACACCACGAAGCCGTGCTCGCGGAGCACCTGTCGATTGTCGGCGCTGAGCACCGCGCCACCGCCGGTGGCGAGCACGATGCCGGATCGCGCGGCAATTTCCGCAAGCAGCGCAGACTCGCGGCGGCGGAAGCCTGCCTCGCCCTCGATCTCGAAGATGGTCGCGACGCTCGCGCCGGTGCGTTCCTCGACGGCGGCATCGAGATCGATGCACGGCATGTGGAAGTGCAGCGCGATCTGGCGCCCGATGCTGGACTTCCCCGCACCCATCGGACCGATCAGAAACAGGTTGGGCGAGGGATTCATCGTTTCCGGCTATGCAGCAGTCTGCGGGACGAGCGAAAATCTTTTGACACGGATTTACACGGATAGAAACGGATCAAACAACGGCGGACCCCCGCAACACCCGACCAATCTTGCGCTGCCAGCTACCCACCGGGAACGCCCCTCATCGGAACCCAAGAAACCGATCGCGATGCAGAACGGCACGAAAAGCGTGGTTTGCTCCTGATCCGGGTTTATCCGTGTGAATCCGTGTCAAAAAGCCTTTTGCTTTGCTGGTTGGCCAACTTGCAGCGGTTCGAGCCAGCCCCATTTGTCCTCGCTGCGCCCGTCGAACAGCCCGAAGTACCAGTCCTGGATCTGGTGGGTCAGCGGGCCCGCCTCGCCAGCGCCGATCTGCTTGCCGTCTACCGCGCGGATCGGGGTGACCTCGGCGGCGGTGCCGCACATGAAGATCTCGTCGGCGAGGTACAGGTATTCGCGCGGCAGGTCGCGCTCGATCACGTCGACGCCATGATCGCGCGCCAGCGTGATGATCGAGTCGCGGGTAATGCCGTTCAGCAGCGCGGCGCTGACCGGCGTCGTGTGCAGCGCGCCGTCGATCACCAGGAACAGGTTTTCGCCCGCGCCTTCGCTCAGCAGGCCCGTGGAGGCCAGCGCGATGCCTTCGCCGAATCCGCGCTGGCGCGCCTCGCGCGCGATCAGTTGCCCGGAAAGATAGTTTCCGCCGGCCTTGGCGCCGGAAGGAATCGTGTTGGGCGCGCAACGCTGCCAGCTCGACACGCACGCGGTGATGCCGTGCTTCAGCGCTTCGGGACCAAGGTACGGTCCCATTGGCCAGCCGGCGATCGCGACATCCACCGGCGTATCCGCCGACAGCCCGAAGCCGCCGAGTCCGCGGTAGGCACACGGCCGCAGGTAGGCCTGCTGCAGCCCGTTGCGCTTCAGGACTTCGTGGCAGGCGGCGGAGGTTTCCTCGATCGTGTATGGCATCGCCATGTCGTAGATGCGCGCCGAGTTGTACAGGCGCTTCATGTGCGCCGCCAGCCGGAAGATCGCGCCACCGGTGGGTGTCCCGCCCTTGGATGTTTTGTAGCAGCGGATGCCTTCGAACACCGACGAGCCGTATTGCAGCGCGTGCGCCATCACGTGCACCGTTGCCTCGCGCCATGGCTTGATCGCGCCGTTGTGCCAGACCCACTCCGGATACTTCTGCTCGGCCATCGTCCCGCTCCGCTGAAAAATAAAATGATAGCGTGTCCCTCCGCACCTGGCGCCTGGCCTACCCCCTTGGATGATGCTGCGAATGCAGCCGTTTCAGTCCCTCGCGGGCGACGAGCGTGTAGATCTGCGTCGTCGACAGGTTGCTGTGACCGAGCAGCATCTGCAGCGCACGCAGGTCGGCGCCATGGTTCAGAAGGTGCGTCGCGAACGAATGCCGCAGCACATGGGGCGAGATCCGTTTGGCGGCGATGCCGGCGGCCAGCGCGTGCTTCTTCACGATCATCCAGGCCATCTGCCGGGTCATTGCGGCGGTGCGGTTCGACAGGAACAGTGCCGGCACTTCGCGACCTTTGGCGAGCACCGGTCGTGCTTTGCGCAGATACTGCGACAACCAGTCCAGGCACGTTTCGCCGATCGGTACCAACCGTTCCTTGCCGCCCTTGCCGGTGACGCGCAGCACGCCTTGGCGCAGGTTCAGGCCAGCGAGCGGCAGCGTCACCAGTTCGCTGACGCGCAGGCCGCAGGCGTACATCAGTTCCAACATCGCGCGGTCGCGCAGGCCGAGCGGCGTCGCGGTGTCGGGAGCATTCAAAAGGCCTTCGATCTCGCGTTCGGCGAGTGCCTTGGGCAGCGTGCGCGGCAACTTGGGCGTATCCAGCAGCAGGGTGGGATCCTCGAACCCCGAGTCGTGGCGGACCTGTTCGGCATAGAAGCGGCGCAGTGCGGCCAGTTCGCGCGCCGTGGTGCGGGCGCCGACACCGGTTTTGGCGCGCGCTGCCAGATAGCGGAACAGCTCTTCGCGGCTCGCGCCCTTCAGCCCATGCGCATGTCCGCCCAGCCAGGTGGCGCAGCGCTCCAGGTCGCCGCGATAATCGGCGAGCGTCAGGTCGGCCAGGCCGTCGCGCGACCACACGCCTTCGAGAAACGCATCGATGGCAGCGCGGTCACGCGGGTCCACGTCGCTCGCCGGATCGGTCATCATGGCATGCTGGCGCGCCCGCTTTTCCACCGCAAGACCTGATGATGTCCTCGATCTCCGCCTCCGCCGGTGTTGCCGTCCGATCCGCACCGCTGTGGCGCCGCTTTGCCTGCATGTTCTACGACCTGTTGCCGCTGGTCGGCCTGTGGATGGTTGCCGCGGCCGTGTGGGCGCTGGTGTTTCGCGATTTCTATCACCCCGAACACCCGGGCCTGCTGCCGCGCACGGTGCTCGACCTGTGGCTGCTGCTGGTCACGGCCTGCTACTTCGTGGCGTCGTGGGCGCGGGTCGGCCAGACGATCGGCATGCGCGCATGGAAGGTGAAACTCGTGCGCGACGCGGATCGCCGGGTCGGCGTGCGCATCGCCGCGCTGCGATTCGTGCTGGCGCTGCTGTCGCTCGCGGCCCTCGGCGCGGGGTTCTGGTACGCGTGGTTCGACGCCGAACGGTGTACCTGGCATGACCGCGTGTGCGGGACGCGCATGGTGCGTCTGTAACCGCCTTTCATTGTAGGGCGGGTTTCAACCCGCCAGCTTTTCGGTTCGCCGCGGCGAATCAAGATCGCGGCGGGTCAAGACCCGCCCTGCGCGCGCTTTCATTGCGTCGGGCGGCTTTCAACCCGCCAGCTTTTCGGTTCGCCGCGGCGAATCAAGATCGCGGCGGGTCAAGACCCGCCCTACGCGCGCTTTCATTGCGTAGGGCGGGTTTCAACCCGCCAGCTTTTCGGTTCGCCGTGGCGAATCAAGATCGCGGCGGGTCAAGACCCGCCCTACGCGCGGCGGTAGTACGCCACCGCGATCGCGAGCAGCAGCAACAGCGGAATCAGGTTCACGACGAATGCCGAGGCACCGAACACGGTACCGGTGCTGACTACGGCGCGTTGCAGGAAATACCACGCCACCGCCACGATCACGCCGAGAAACAGGCGCTTGCCCAGGCCCCCCGATCGCAGCGTGCCGAAGCCGAACGGCAGCGCGCACAGCACCAGCAGCAGGGTGTCGAACGGGTAGAAGATGCGGGCCCACCAGGCATTCAGATAGACGCCCGGGTTCTGACGGTTGGCGCGAAGGTAGGCGATGTTCAGCGACAGGTCGCGCAGCGACAGGTATTCCGGATGCACCACCGAAGCTTCCAGCACCGCCGGATCGAGGCTGGTTTGCCATGCCTGCCGCTTGTAGAGGGTGCTGACCGCGCCATTCGCAGATACGCGCGTGTCGCGCACGTCGTGGAGCACCCACGACTTGCCTTCCCGGGTCGCCAGCTTCGCCCTGCGGAAAGACGTCAGCTCATCGGCATCATTGAAGCCGAAGATCCGCACGTCCGCGAGCTCGACTTCGGGTCGACCGTGCACCATGTGCACTAGCGCCGCCTTGGCGTTGATGATGTCGTCGCCGTCGCGCGCCCAGCGTCCGCTGCCCTGGTGCATCTTCAACTGGCCGCCGGTGCGTTGCAACTGGATGTCCTGCGCGCGCTGTTCGCCCGCCGGCGCCGCGGTTTCGCCGAGCACGAACACCCCGGCCATCAGCACCGTGACCAGACCGATCACCGACAGGCTGATCCGGAGTTTGGACATCCCGGCGGCGCGCAGCGCGGTGAGTTCGCCACTCGCGGCCAGTGCGCCGACGCCGATCAGGCTGCCGATCAGCGCCGCGAACACGAACCACTGGTAGGCGCGGCGCGGTACGGTCAGCAGGATGTACACGATCGCGTTGCCGAGCGTGTAGCCGCCGTGTCCGACACCGCTGATCTGGTTGGCGAACTGGATGAAGGTGTCGAGGCCGGTCAGCACCAGCCAGGTCAGCAGCAGCGCGCCGAGCACGGTGCCGGCGATCAATAGATCGGCGCGCTTGATCCGGAAGGCTTGCCAGGAAACCCGTCTCACGCGCCGGATCCCGCCATGCCGCGCGGTTTGCGCAAGGCGTATTGCCTCGCGAACGCCCACGCCGCGCCGATGAACACCGGCAGCAGGATCCACCACATGCCGACCAGCGCGGGCAATCGGCCGCTCGCGATGAACTCGCGGCCGAAAGTCATCAGATCCATGATGATGAGATACGCCAGCACCCCGATCAGGATCCGTCCGACCGGCGAGCTGCGCGGTGCCTGGCGCGCCCTCGGCAACGCCAGCATCGCCAGCACGATGAGCCCGAACGGAACGGCGATGCGCCATTGCAGTTCGGCACGTGCGGCGGGATCCGGGTCGCCGATCAGCGATGCCGTGGTGCGCACGCTCTCGGAATCGGTCTGGCCCGTGTCGTCGGCGGGTTGCGACAGTGCGAGGTCGTTTTGCCGGAATTTCATCAGCCGCCAGTTGTCCTGGCCCAGCCGGATGTCGTAGCGATGCCCGTCGTGCAACGCGATGAAGCGGTTGTCCTGCTGGCCCTCGTGGAACAGTTCGCCGTGCTTGGCGGTGATCACGGTGATGTTGGTGACGCCGTCCTTGCCGGTCTTCTCGGTCGAGACGAACAGCTTGCCGAGCCGGGTGCCGTTCGGACTGACGCTGTTCGCGAACAGGATCCCGCCGCGCCCCGACAGGCCGGTGAACTGCCCGGGCTCGAGGCCCGCGGCGATCACCGAACGGTTGGCCTGGTCGACCTCGGCGTTGGACGTGCGTGCCGCGAGCGGTCCGAGCCACAGCGAGACCAGCGCCACCAGGATCGCGGTACCGATCCCGAACACCGCGGCAGGTTTCAGCAGGCCCTTCGGGCCGAATCCGGAAGCCGCCAGCACGTGCATCTCGCTGTCCCGGTACATCCGGCCCAACGCCAGCAGGATGCCGAGGAACATCGCCATCGGCAGCAGTGCCTGCAGGGTATTGACGAGATTCAAGCCCAGCACCGTGAACATCACGCCGCCGGGCAAGCGTCCGGTCGCGACCTTGTTCACGATGTCGGCGAAGGTGCTGCCGGTGAAGAGGACCAGCAACACCACGATCGCGGCCGCGGTGCCGAGCAGGAATTCGCGCAGGAGGTAGCGGTCGAGGATGGAAAGTCGCGGCATCGACTGGACGGGTGGGCTTTGCAGGGGGCAAGTGTAGTGGCTTGCATCCGACGCTCCGTCGTCCACGGCGCAACGCGCATGCTGGAATTCAGCCCCAGTTCCGTCGCCGTTGCTCGCGCCGCGGCGGATCGATCCTGTAGGAGCGGCGGCAGCCGCGATCGCCGCGACCGTGGTCGCGGTGAAGGTGTGGCGAACGTGGTCGCGGCTGCCGCCGCTCCTACGTCAGGGCTTGGCTCGCCCGCCGCATGGCACTCTCCAGCGCATCGCGCAACGGCCCGGGCAGTACCGGCTTGCGCAGGAACGCGTCCATGCCGGCGGCGCGGGCGCGCTGTTCCTCGTCGCCGTGGGCGCTCGCGGTCAGGGCGACGATCGGGGTGGTGACGCCGCGTTGCCGCAACATCGCCGCCAGCTCGCAGCCGTCCATGCCGGGCAGATCGAAGTCGAACACCATCGCGTCGAAGGTGGCGCCCGCGTCGATTTCCGAGAGCGCCGCCAACGCGTGGGGCGCCACGGTGGCCTGGTGGCCGAATGTTTCGATCAGGCCGGCGATGGCCTCGCCGGTGATCGGGTCATCCTCGACCAGCAGTACGCGCAACGATGTGGCGCCGCGCGCATCAACGCGTGACCGCTGCACGGCAGTCCGCGCTGCGTCCTCGAATTCGGTTGGCGCGGTGGACCGGTTGGACGGCGCACCCGCGGCATCGTGCGGCACGGTCACGGGCAGCGGCAGCCGCACGCTGAAGGTACTGCCGCGTCCCGGCATCGACTGCACGCCGATCCGCCCGCCCATCAGGTTGACCAGTTCGTGGCTGATCGCGAGGCCGAGTCCGCTGCCGCGCTGCAGGCGTCCGTAGTCGGCCTGCTCGAAGCGCTGGAAGACCTTCGCACATTCCGCCGGGCTCATGCCGCGGCCGTTGTCCGTCACGCTGTACACGATGCCGTCGCCGTCGCGTTCCAGCTTCAGAACCACGCTTCCGTGGGTGGTGAACTTCAACGCGTTGTGCGCGAGGTTGAACAGAATCTGCTTGACCCGCAGCGCATCGCCGCGGACCGCGCGCGGAACGTCGGCCCCTACTTCGACCTGGATCTGCAGGTGTTTTTGCGCCGCGAGGCCGGCGTCGGCCTCCGCGACTTCGTGCAGGATCACCGCGGGATCGAAGGGCGCACAGTCCAGTTCCAGCCGGCCCGCCTCGATCCGCGCGACATCCAGCGCATCGTTGACCTGTCGCAGCAATAGCGCGCCGGAGCGGCGGATCGCATCGGCGTACTGGTGCTGGCGCTCGTCGAGGCCGGTGTGCAGCAGCAGTTCGGTCATGCCGAGCACGCCGGTCAGCGGGGTGCGGATTTCGTGCGCCATGTTGGCGAGAAACCGCGACTTCGCCGTGTTGGCCTGCTCGGCGATCTGCTGGCGTTCCTCGCTGAGCGCGAGTCGGTGCCGTTGCCGAAAGCGCCGGCGCGTGGCCCAGAGGAACCACACCGCGACGAGGATCGCCGCGAGCATATAAGCGGTCCATGCCCACGGCGTCGCCCATGGCGCAGCGGCGACCTGCACGATGAGCGCCGGCAGCGCCGCGCTCCACGGCCCGTTGCCGCTGCGGCCGCTGATCAGCAGGCGGTAATCGCCGGGCTCCAGCACCGAAAATTCCCGCACGTTGCGAGGGCCGGTCTCCAGCCAGCCGGGATCGAAACCCTGCAGCCGAAAACGGTAGCGGTTGCGCGCAGGATCGACGAACGACAGCACCTGGGCGGTCGCGGTGAGTTCGCGGTCGCGCCAGTCGAGATGGATCGGGCCGGTCGGATCGAGTGACTGCACGCGTCCGTTGCGGTGCACGGTCACGGACTCGAGCGCGACCCGGGGCGTCGATCGCTGTTGCGGCACCGCATCGACGCGGATCCCGATCAGCCCGGCGAGGGTGCCGGCGAACAGCTCGCCGTGCCCAGCACGCAAGAGTACGTTGCCGGTGAAGTCGGTGCTCGCGAGACCTTCCGCGGTCGCGAAGGTCTGGAGTCGCTGGTTGCGCGGGTCATAGACCAGCAGGTTGCGTGCGCCAAGCGCGAACACCCGGCCATCGGATCCGGCCTCGAGTCCCAGAATGCCGGTGTCGGGCCAGCCCTGGTCGTGGCCGATTTCCCTGAGCAGGGTCGCCCGGCCGTCGTGCAGGCGGTATTGCTGCATGCGGTTTTCACGCACGATCCACAGCGTATCGCGTGGACCGAACGCAAACGCGAACAGCTTGCCGCGCTCGACGCCGGGCACGAAGTCGAATGCGCTCTGGTCCGGTGGCAGGCGCGCGAGCCCCGCCTTGCTGGCCGCCCACAGCGCGCCATCGCGTCCTTCGCGAAGCTGCATGATTTCCTGTGCGCTCTCATCAACCGTGGGTGGCGAGAGTGGCTGGATCGCGAAGTCGCTGGCACCGATCCGGAACACGCCGGTGCCCACTCCGGCGAAATAGACGGTTCCGTCGCGTGCGGCCAGCAGGCGCCAGACTCCGCGTCGCAAGTCGGGATCGTCCCCGGCGACCTGTCGAAGTCTGCGTCCGTTCCACACGAACAGGCCGTGGCGGCTGCCGATCCACAGTCGGCGTCCGGTGTCTTCAGCGAGCGACGAGATCGACATGCGCGCGAGGTCGGGCGTCGCGATGTGCCGCACCGCGCCGGTCGCGAGATCGATCCGGTCGAGCATCCCGGCGCCACCAGCCCACAGCACGTCGCCGGCGCCCAGCGCCAGCGCGCGCACCCGATCGCGCGACAAGCTGGACGGATCGCCGGGGATGTGGCGGAACATGCTGAACAAGCGCCACTGCGGCGGCAGATAGGCCAAGCCGCCGTCCACCATCGCCACCCACAGGCCGCCTTCATGGTCGCGGAACAACCCGTCCGGCAGGTGGCCGGGAAGACTGCCCGTCATGCCGGGCGTCGGTTGTTCGAACAGCGTGCGGCCGTCGGCGTCGATGTGTGCAAGGCCGCCGCGCCCGGCGACCCACAGGCCGCCGTGATCGTCGCGGAGGCTGGCGAGCGTCTCGCGCACGGTTCCGATCCGGTTGGCCGTGCCGTTGGCGTCGAGATGGAACAATCCGGCGCTGGTTGCGACGTCCACGCCTGCCTCATTGACCCGCACCTGCCAGATGGTCGGCTGGGCCGCGGCACCCGGAAGCGGGACGTGGTGGACCTGCCCGGCGAGGTCCAGCCGGTCGAGACCCGCGTCGGTGCCGACCCACAACCCGCCGTCCGCGGCGCCCTCGAGGGAAGTCACGTTGTCGGATGCGAGGCTCGCGGCGGGCTTGTCCTTGTCATGTCGAAGGTGCGAGAAACCGTTGCCGTGCGCATCGAGTTTGTCGAGGCCGCCGGCCCAGGTGCCCACCCAGATCGCGCCCGCGCGATCCTGGGTGATCGCCATCACGTCCTCCGCGGCCAGGCTGTTGGGCTGCTGCGGATCGTGCATCCAGTGGCGGAATCCGCCGCTTGCCGGTTCGTACAAATTGAGCCCGGTGCCTTCGCCGCCAACCCACAGGCGTCCGTCGCGATCGACTCGGAGCGCCGACACGTCGTTGGCCGGCAGCGACGCCGGCTGTTTCGGATCGTGACGGAATGCCCGGAACTCGCGGCTGTCGAAGCGAACCAGTCCGTCGTGGGTTCCGATCCACAAATATCCAGCGTGGTCCTGCGTGACGCTGTACACGCTGGCCGACGGCAGGCCATCGGCGACCCCGTAGGCGCGGAACACCGGCGTCGGCGGCAGGCCCGCATCGGGCGTCGCCACGCCGCTCGCCAACGCAGCGGCCAGCAGCAAAGTTGCCAGCATGTCGCGTCTCCCCAACGGACAGGCCCCCGATGATGCCGCAAAAATGGCGCCGATGCGCGCAACGCAAACGTCGTGCGAGGATACTCACCCCGTAAAGCGAGGAAAAGCGAATGAGTCGATACCTGACAGGGCTGGTCGGATGCACGCTGTTGCTGGTGACGGGCATCGCGACCGCGCACCCGCTCGACTACCGCATCGACAGCGTGCATTCGCAGGTGCTGTTCAGCGCGGACCACGACGGCTATTCGCGTCCGGTCGGTCGGCTCGCGATCGCGCGCGGATGGCTGCGGTTCGACCCCGACGACTGGAGTGCGTCGAAAGTGGTCGCCGACGTCGACCTCGCTTCCGCCGACCTCGGCGACAAGGGCTGGGATGCTTCGGTCACCGGGCGCAATTTCCTCGACGCCGCAAAATTCCCGCTGGCGCATTTCGAAAGCACGTCGATCCGGAAGACCGGCGATGACACCGGCGTCCTCGACGGGAACCTGAGCTTGCGTGGCGTCACTGTGCCGGTGACGGTCGATTTCACGGTCAACCGGGTCGGCATGACCCTGTTCGGCTTCGAAACCATCGCGGGATTTTCCGGGCACGCGATCCTCGACCGCACGAAATTCGGCATGACCGCGTTCCCGAAAGCGGTTGGAACCCAAGTGGCCATCCGCCTGGAAATCGAGGCCACGCTGGACCGCAAGGCCGAGTACGACTATCGGCAGGCGGTCGAGAAATCATCGCGGGGCGAAACCCATGCCGCTGCGCAGCACTGAAGCGGCCTGGGGCGCAGGGGTGCGCGCGTTCCACTGGCTGATCGCTGCGCTGATCCTGGCCCAGGCCGTGATCGGGCTCAGCATGGTCGGGATGGGGCTGACGCCCGCCAAGGTGCGGGTGTTCGCGCTGCACAAATCGATCGGGATGACGATCCTCGCGCTGGTGTTGTTGCGGATCGCCTGGCGCCTCTCCGAACGCCGGCCGGCGGACCCGGCCGGCATGCCACGCTGGCAGCGCCGCGCCGCGCACGCGATGCACCTCACGCTGTATGGGCTGATCCTCGCGATTCCGCTGTCCGGTTGGTGGTTCAATTCGGCGTCGAATGCGCCGCTGGTCTGGTTCGGCCTATTCCACATTCCCGGCCTGACGCAAGGTTACGCGCCGGCGTGGAAACCGCGCGCCCTGCTTCTGCACCAGACGCTGTTCTGGGTTCTGGTCGCGTTGCTGGTGATGCACGTCGGGGCGGCCTTGTGGCACCACTTCAGGCAGCGTGATGACGTATTGGGGAGAATGGTCGGGAGCCGCCCTCGGCCCGGGCGGTGGAACCAGGGAGATTCGCGATGAAATCGGAAACTTGGATCGGCATCATGGTTGCGTCGCTTGCGTTGTGGTGGTCGCCCGCGGTCCTGGCGAAGACCTGGCAAGTCGACGCCGCGCACAGCACCCTGACGTTTACCAACACCTACCAGAAAGTGGAATACACGGGCCGCTTCCGCCGCTTCGATGCCCACATCGTTTACGACCCCGTTGACCTCGCGAAGGCGAAGTTCGACGTCGTCGTCGACATTGCCAGCCTCGACACGCAAAACAGCGAGCGCGACCACGCGGCGCTGGATGCGGATTTCTTCGACGCCGGCAAGTATCCGAAGGCGTATTTCGCAACCACAGCGTTTCGCAGGGCGCCGGATGGCCGGGTCGTCGCCAACGGCCAGTTGAAGTTGCGCGGCGTCATCCGGCCGGTGGCGCTTGTCGTGACGTTTGTACCGCATGGGGGCGCTGCGACCCTTGACGTCACCGCGCACCTGAAGCGCCTCGATTTCGGGATCGGCACGGGCCAGTGGGCCGACACCTCGATGATCGGCGACGGTGTCACCGTCCACGGGCACCTGGTCCTGCACGCACAACCGTGATGGGGCGCCGCGTGGCGTTGCGCGAGTTGGCGGAAGAGCGTTTTTGACGCGAATCAACGCGGATCAACGCGGATAAAAATGGTCGAACACGACCTGCGGACCCGTGTTGGTTCATGGCGAGTCGTTTTTCGGGCATCCGGATTCCGGCGCAGGTTCGCCGGCCTGTTCCGCTTGTCACTCGTTGATGGTTCGATGTGGGTTTTGCTCTTGGCCGTTTCCCCGGGTTTGGGAAGCAAGTGCAGGTTCCGGATGCAGTCGGGCCGGCTCGGAGCTGAGGCTTGCGGCCAGCACCGACAGTCTCATATCGGCCCCTATGCGCAGATCGCAACTATGCGCAGTTCGCTGCATGCGGATGGCGCTAATGCAGGCGTGACGCGGCATGCAACGAGGTTGGTCGACGTGGGTCTCGACATAGTTTCCGGCGTCAAGTGCACCGATGGTCCCATTTCCGGAGACCACCTTGAGCAGCGTTCAAGCGTTCACCATTTCTGCAACCTTGGTGCCCACCGGCGCGCCGACAAGCCGATCGGCGCGTACGTCAACTGATCATTCCACGGCCTGGGCCCAAGCGCGACGACCATCCATCGCTAGGTCAAAGAGGACCTCGCGATGAAGGAAAAAGCGCTTGGTCGTCTGGAAACGCCTGACGCCACATTGCGCAGGGATCAGACGCCGGACTCGCTTACGCGGTTCCTGCAGACGCCGTAACTATGCGCAGTCGTCGCCAGCCCCAGCCGCACCACACAAGGGGCTGGCGGCGCTTTCGACGACCATCTGCGCATAGTTGCGATCTGCGCATAGGGGCCGTTATGTAGAGCTCTGCATAACGCCCCCAAGGCGACATTCGCGACCGTCCGGTTTAGGGACGGGCAATTATCCAGAACGCTGGAAATCAGCGGCGTCGGTTAGGTTGCTGTTGCACTCGCCTGCGCCGTCCACTGTGCGTCATTCACGCCAAACACCAGCAGCCAGAAGATCCACGCCACGGCCATGATGAGGCCAAGGCCAATGCCGTAAGGCAGGAACACATGGTATCCGAGCGGCGGGTACAGGAAGCACACGAAACTGGCGCCGGCCAGCATGGTCAATACGCCCAAGAATTTAGGCAAAAAGGTGGAGCGGACGGCGAGGTAACCTTGGAGGAGGTAGTAGAAGCCCAAGAACACCATCGCGAGCGCGACGCCATGACTGTTAATTTTGAGAAGCAGCAGCGCTAACGCCTGCAGCTGTTGTGTGTTGAAAACGTGTAGATAGGGGTCGCCTCCCAACACCAACAACGGCGCGATGAAAAACAGGCGGCTGAAGGTCTTGATGACAGCACCAGCGAGACCGATGAAGGCAGCTACTAAAGAGACGCACCGGCCCGCAGGCCTCAGCAACAGATAATACAATGCCGTGACAGCAACTTGGCTCACCATCTCGACCAGGTAAAGCGCGAAACCTGTCTCGAACAAGAGTTGGTGTGTCATTACATTGGCCGCCGTCGCCGCCGCGTCGCCAGATACCACAAGCCGCGCCGTAATGACTAGGGCAGGTACGCCCGCCACCAAAAGCAGCAGCCAGAATGCGCCCACAGCTCTTGCCAGGGAGCGCGGACTTGGCTCCGCGGTCCGATCCAGCTTTCCAGATCGACTGATACTCGCGCTCATATTGGCCTCCTCTAATCTGAATACATAGCCCGGGGATCTGACGGCGAGCTGGTGTGGCTCCATTTCGATTTCCGAGCCCACCTTAACGATGCTCACGGCGAGCATCAATCGGCCTCGATGATCGACGTTGTGTCCGATCCAGGCAATGGCTCGATCCTCACGCCATGCACCAGCAGCCAAATGCCGGTGGCGATTTCCGCAACGAAGATTGGTATCCAGCCGAACTGGATCACGTTGGCATACGCAGGCAACAGCAGGTTGCCGAGGCCGACCAGCAACGTGACTACCGATGCACATACTCCGAGCGCGGAAAGTGCGCGAGGGATGTAACGCGTTTGCAGGAATAGGTAAAAGAAGAGGATGGAGCCGAAGCTGAAGAATAGAATCGTGATGTTGAAAGCCGCAAAATTAGCGCTGTTGGCGAGGTCGACAATCGCTTGCAATTGCTCGACGCCGAGAGACTGAACGTAACTTGGATTGCTTTGCAGGCTGAGGATCCCGAACGAGACGAACATGGCCACGCCGCCGGCGAAGGCTTCACCGAGCCTCCAGTAGATGGCCAAGCGCGCGATGCTTCCGTTCACGGGCTTGAGAACCAAATACTATGCTTACTCCAATATCACCTTTATATATTATTAATGCTAGTGGATTAG